>NZ_JBFUGX010000205.1:0-7238 GCF_056402675.1 Polaromonas sp. P3_C2
ACAAATTGCTCGCTACTCTCATTGCTACCCTCTTCGTCGGCATTGCTTCTGCACAAACACCGGCACCTGTCGAGTCGTCCACGCAAACCGCTCCGGTTGCCGGCAAGGCTGAAGCCAAGGCCGACAAGTCTGTGGCAGCCGCCGTGAAAAGCGAAGCCAAGGGTGACGCCAAGGCCGATGCCAAAGTGGTGAAGGCCGAAGAAAAAGCCGCGGCGAAAACCGCCAAGGCAGATGCCAAGGCCGCTAAAGCCAAGGTCAAGGCCGACGCCAAGGTTGAAAAGGCAGACGCTGACGACAAAGCCAAGGCCACCACCAAAGCTGAAAAGGCCACCACCAAGGCAGATGCCAAAGCAGCCGGCGTCGCTATCGATGCCAATGCCAAGGTTGATACCGTGAAGGCCAAAGCCGCCGCCGACAAGGCCAACGCTGCGGTCGACACCAGCGCAGTCAAGGCAGAAGCCAAGACCGACGTCAAGGCAGCCGGCACCAAGTAAGCGGCAACGCGGGTCAAATACATACCCGCTGATCCAAAAAGACAGGCTGAGGCCTGTCTTTTTTTTGCCTGTCTCCTTGTGACCGCACGCGTCGCAGCCCTTCCTTGTCCCTTGTCGGCGCATTCCGACTTTCCAGGGCTCCAGTGGCTGTCACTGAGGAGCCTCGCCTGCCTCGAGCATGGATCTTTTGACACCAGGAGAATCCCATGCATATCATTCTTGGCGGAACAGGACACGTCGGCTCGGCGCTGGTCAAACGCCTTATCGGTGCGGGCGAGCCCGTCACCCTCATCACCCACGACCCCAAAAAATCCGGCCGGGTGGGCAAGACCAAACACGACGTACCCCAACGGGCGAAGGTCGCTGTTGCCGACGCCCACGATGTACCGTCGCTGCGCAAAGTCTTCCAGCAGGGCACGCGGCTTTTTCTGCTTAATCCGCCGGCGGCTCCCTCCACCGACACCGATGCCGAAGAGCGCAGCACGGTGACGTCCATCATTGAGGCACTGCAAGGTACACGCTTCGAGAAGATCGTGGCCGAGTCCACCTATGGCGCCCAGCCCGTCCAGCGCGCGGGCGACCTCGGCATTCTTTACGACATGGAAAAAGCCCTGGAGGCACAAGCTGTGCCGTTCAGCGTGATACGCGCGGCCTACTACATGAGCAACTGGGACGCGGCGCTGAAGACCGCGCAGGATGAAGGTGTGATCGACTCCATGTACCCGGCGGACTTCAAGCTGCCCATGGTGGCGCCGCAAGACCTGGGTGAGTTCGCTGCGCGCCTGATGACCGAGCCCGCCGGCAAAACCGGCCTCTTTCATGTTGAAGGGCCAGAGCAGTACAGCGCAGGCGATGTTGCCGTGGCCTTTGGAGAGGCGCTGCAAAAACCCGTCTCGGTGCGTGTTGCGCCGCGCGAGAAATGGGAAGAGGCCTTCAGGGCCATGGGCTTTTCAAGTGCTGCGGCCAGATCGTATGCGGCAATGACAGGAATCACGCTGGACCGGCATTACACCGTGCCCGATGCACCTGTCCGCGGTCGCACCTCGCTGCGCGCGTATGTGCAGGCGCTGGCGGGCGAGCAACGCGGCTAGCGCGTTACCGCGGCGGTCTGCTGGCTCAGCTCAGCGGCTTGTTCACGAACTCAATCACCAGCCCCCGCGCCGTCACGGTGATCCGGTCAGGCTGCACGCCCATGCTGTTGGGCAGTGCCAGGTCCTGCGGGTTGAGCGAGTGCAGCACAACGCCCTGCAGCGCCTGCTCGGCCAGCTGCGGGCCATAGCCTGATACCAGCATCGACGCCTGCGGCGGCAGGCCGTCAAACTGCAGCGTGTTCACGCGCAGCTGGTGCGCGCGTATCGTCATGTCGCTGGCTTCGTAGCGCAGCGCAAAGTCCAGGTCAAAGGTGCCGGGGTAAGCACGCTGCAGCGCCGGGCCGGCGGCTTCCACCGCCATGGCGGCGCCCAGCCGGTTTTGTTCGGGTAGCAGGCGCAGCTGCGGTGCCTGCACGGTCATGTCCAGCAGGCCGTTGGCGCGCTTGCGCACCGGAAAGCGTTTGGCCACCGCGTCCTGCAGCTGGGCCATGCTGACGGTGTAGCTGGGCTGGGCCTGTGCGCCCGGCAGGGTGAAATACACAGCTCCGCCCAGGCACAGCCGTGCGGTGGTGGCGAGAAGCAGTCTTCGTTTCATGCTTGTTGTGTCCTTTCAGTGCAAGAGCCATGATGCGTCCGGTGCCCCGCCACGCGTGTCATTCAAAAGCCCGTGTCGGGGTCGGCGTCCAGCCGATGGCGATTCAAGCGGCCGGGCGGCAAGAGGGCGGATTTCATATTCCTGTATGGTCGGCCTGATGCGAATGCTTTTGACCTTCCTGCTGTTTCCGGCCGCCACGCTGGCGATGGCGCAACCCACCAAGGGCGAGCAGGATGCGCTGGCCCTGGCGATCAGGTCGCAGCGTGTCCTCAATGAATACGCCATCGGGGCCATGGAGCCGGAGGCCATGAAGTACGCCCAGCGGCTGCGCCTGACCCAGGCAGCGCTGGACGGGCAGCGCAAGCAGTGGCCTGCGGCCAAGGAAGGGCCTGATCCGTTTGATCAATTCCGGCCTTGCAAAAATGCGCTTGAAACAGCGTCTTACCTTGCTGGGCTTTCGGGCAAGAAGGCCGTCAGTGCGCTCGACGACAAGGTGTTTCATGCCGGGAAAGACAAGCTGCAGAAGCTTCGCGCCGAGTGCGATGCGCTCATCAAGCGCGCCAACGCAGAGCGGTAAGCCGCCTGTGCTTGAGTCGCCTCAGCGGCCCACCACCGACCAGCCGGCCTTCTGGTTGGTCTTGTCGTTCTCATACTCCCACGCCGTCCCGCAGCGGTCGCATTTGTAGCGGGTGATGGTGATCAGCCCATGGCGGCGCGTTTCATGGCGCGGGTCGCCCTGCACCAGCTCGGGGTGGCCCGGGGCCTTGCGCCAGTTGCGCTGGATGCCGGCGCACGAGTCGCAGAGTTCCATCTTTTTGAGTTCGCTGGCGCGGTTGGGGTCTTGGGCTTGGGTCATGGGGGTGCTCTTGCGTTGCAGGATGTGCCCTATTGTCGCCCCAGGGGATGCGAAAGCGATTTGGCCTGCCGTTTCCAGTGGTCGCGGCAGCCAAAACACCCTGTGCGAAAAAGGGGCTTGACTTCGAGTGTGCTCGAAGTTTTACAGTCCCTTCATGACCACCGCAACCATTGACTCCCCCACCGTCTCCTTAAGCATTGCCGAAGCCGCAGAAGCCTCGGGGCTGAGCGCCTACACGCTGCGCTATTACGAACAGATCGGCCTGATTGCGCCGATAGACCGGCGCAGCGGCGCGCGCCGCTACAGCGATGCTGACATGCGCTGGCTCGACTTCCTGGTGCGTCTGCGCGCCACCGGCATGTCGATGCGTGACATGCAGCGCTATGCCCAGCTGCTGCGCGAAGGCAACACCGCCGCCAGCCTGGACGAGCGGCAAACCTTGCTCGAAGCGCACGCCGCGCGGCTGGAGGCCGGCATCCGCAGCCAGCGCGAAACCCTGCAGTACATCCGCAAGAAGCTCGGCCTCTATGAAGAGCTGCGCGCCGTGCCGAAGCGCGCCTGAACCCATCCCTGTCTATCAACCCTTTCAACCAACCCTTCAACCCAACGCAAACACACCATGATCAAAACCCGCACCCTCGGCCGCAACGGCCCACAAGTCTCCGCCATCGGCCTTGGCTGCATGGGCATGAGCGACTTCTACAGCAACCGCGACGACGCCGAGTCCATCGCCACCCTTCACCACGCGCTCGATCAAGGCCTGAATTTCCTCGACACCGCCGACATTTACGGCCCGCACACCAATGAGCTGCTGATCGGCAAGGCCATCGCCGGCCGCCGCAAGGACGTGTTCATCGCGACCAAGTTCGGCATCACGCGCGACCCGGCCAATGAAGCGGCGCGCGGCGTCGACGGTCGGCCTGAATATGTCAAAGCCAGCTGCGACGCCAGCCTGCAGCGTCTGGATATCGACCAGATCGACCTCTATTACCAGCACCGCGTCGACAAGACCGTGCCCATTGAAGACACCGTCGGCGCCATGGCAGAGCTGGTGAAAACCGGTAAGGTGCGCTATCTGGGTTTGTCCGAAGCCTCTGCCGCCACGCTGGCGCGTGCCTGCAAGGTGCATCCCATCGCCGCGCTGCAGAGTGAATATTCGCTGTGGACGCGCGACCCCGAAGTCACCGGCGCCCTGGCCGCCTGCCGCGAGCACGGCGTGGCCTTTGTCCCCTATTCGCCGTTGGGCCGCGGTTTCCTGACCGGCGCCTTCAGCAAGCCCGAAGACCTGCCCGCCGACGACTATCGCCGCAAGTTTTCGCCGCGTTTTGCCGAAGAAAACTTCAGGCGCAACCTGGCACTGGTTGATGTCGTCAAGCAGCTGGCCGCAACCAAAGGCGTCACCGCCTCGCAAGTGGCGCTGGCCTGGGTGCTGGCCCAGGGCGCGGACATCATCCCGATTCCCGGCACCAAGCGCCGCAGCTACCTCGACCAGAACATCGCCGCACTCGACGTCACGCTGAGCCCGGCCGAGCTGGTCCAGCTCGACAAGGCCTTCCCGCCTGACGCGGCCGCCGGACTGCGCTACCCCGCGTCGTTTCTGGGTACGGTCAATGCGTGACACAGGCTGACATCCTTAGGGGGCAAGCCAGCGGGCTCCGCCTGCGCTGAACCCGGGCCGTAGAGTTCTATTCAGTGACGCGTCCCGGTTCTGTGTTCCCTCTGGTCAAAAGTCCCTCGCCGCCTGATGATTCTGTAAGGCCGGTGCAGCGAAAATCCCGAAGTTGTTGTATCGTACAACAATACGATGTATCATTCAACGATACATTTGTATTTGCCTTGCTGTAGAAGGCCTGGCCTAACTTCATGGAGCTTCAGAATGGGAATCGCACTAACTTGTCCCCGCCGGTTGCTGGCGGCTGCCGTGGCTGTGACGCTTTCGGGTATGACGTCAGCTGCCGATTTACGGATCGGGTTCAAGGCCGAAGTCACTTCTGCCGATCCCCACGTTCTGGGCGCCGCAAATCGTGGCGTCTGGATGAACGTCTACGACTCGCTGATTGGCCAGGATGAAAAGCTGCATCCCATTCCTCTGCTTGCCTTGTCCTGGAAGGCGATAGATGACAAACAATGGGAATTCAAGTTGCGCCCCGGCGTCAAATTTCACAACGGCGAACCGATGACGGCCAACGACGTGAAGTTCTCGCTGGACAGGGCCAGGGCGCTGGCCGGCCCGCGAACATTCAAGACGTATTTGAGAGCGGTCGACAGCGTTCGGGTCCAGGATCCGCTGACAGTCATCATCAAGACGAAGGAAGCCGCGCCCACTCTGCCTGAAAACGTAGGTCTCGTAGCCATTCTTTCGAAAGGAAGCGGGGCGGAGATCAAGGAGGAAGACTTCGAGAACGGCAAGGCGGCGGTGGGCACCGGTCCCTTCAAGTACGCAGGACTCATTCCAAGCCAGCAAGTGACCATGACACGCAATGACGCGTACTGGGGCTCAAAACCGGCCTGGTCAAAAGTGATTTACCAATTCATACCGAAAGAACCGGCGAGAGCGGCGGCAATGCTGGGCGGAAGTGTCGATGTCATTGATGGCGCTGCCGGTAGCTTGAGCGAGACCTTGAAGAAAAGCGACAAGGTGTCGGTGGTCTCTACGACCTCCTATCTACTCAACTACCTGTCCATGGATCAATTTCGGACGGTTTCGCCTTATGTCACCAGTCATGACGGGAAACCGCTGGCCAAGAACCCGTTCCAGGACAAAAGAGTCCGCCAGGCCATCACAGTGGCCATTAACAGGGACGCCATTAACAAGTTCGTCATGAAAGGCGATGCGGAACCAGCGACGCAGATCGTTCCCGCCGGCTTTTTTGGGTACGAGCCCGCACTGAAGCTTCAGCCCGGGGACACGGCGCGGGCCAAAGCCTTGCTGACCGAGGCAGGCTATCCCTCCGGATTCAAGGTGGTTCTGCACTGCACCAATGACCGGTACCTCAACGACGCACGGGTCTGCGAAGCAATTGCCCAGATGTTGACCCAGGCGGGGATAAAAACCGACGCAAGGACGCTCCCCTACGCGAACTTTGTTACCCGGGCGACAAGCGGCGGAGCTGGTGGCGAGCCTGAATTCAGCCTGGCCATGTTTGGCATTGGTGCGGTTCTCGGTGATTCGCTGGAGCCTTCCACCGCCGTTGTCCATACCTTTGACAAGGCCCTGGGGACCGGAGCCAACAACTATGGCCGGTACAGCAACAAGGAGTTTGACGCGGCGATCCGCTCTGCGTCAAAAACATTGAGTGAAAAGGAACGCGAAGAGTTGCTGCGAACGGCCGCAAGGGTTGCCGCGGAGGACGTTGCCATCGTGCCGGTGCATAACGCGAAGGTGGCGTGGGGGTTGCGCAAAGGCCTGAGCATGGTCCCGCGAAGTGACGGGTTCACGGTGGCGAGTGCCATCAAGGACGCAGCTTCGAAGTAAAACAGATCAACGAATAGGGGTGAGGTGAGGGGGTCACCGGTGCTGGTGTCAGCACCGGTGGCGCTCCAATCCGAGCTGCCGCGGCAGATACGGGTCCGAAGGAACATTCACGAAGTATCTGAGCGAGGCCAACGACGGCCATGACACCTGTGACTGGATCGTGCGGCAGCCCTGGTCCGACGGCAGGATCGGGACCAAGGGCCTTTCCTATGCGGCACATACGCAAATGGCCCTGGCATCTACCGGTGCACCCGGCTTGCTGGCCATGTATGTCGACTCCGGCGGGTTTTCAAACGGCTATCAGAGCGGCATCCGGCAGGGCGGCGCGTATGAGTTAAAGCAGGCGGCCTGGGCTGTTCTCTTCGCATCGAGCATTGCCCAGCGGTCGGAAAATACGGCCGTCGCCAGCACCCTGAAGAATATCGACGTCGACGACTGGTTCAGAAGAATGCCGTGGCGCCGTGGAAACTCACCGCTTTCGGAAGCACCGGAATATGAAGAGTTTCTCTTCGATCAATGGGAGCGTGGTACGTTCGATGCGTACTGGAAGCAGCCCGGAATTTATGCGGAGGGGTTCTACCATCACCTCAAGAATGTGGCGACAGTCCATATGTCTTCCTGGTATGACGTCTATACGCGCACCGCAGCCGAAAATTACGTCAGCCTCAAGAAAATCGGCGCTCCGGTAAAGCTCGTTTTTGGTCCGTGGGTGCACGGAAACCGGTGG
>NZ_JBFUGX010000206.1:0-6574 GCF_056402675.1 Polaromonas sp. P3_C2
GTGCCGAGCTTGAAGGTGACGTTCAGCGTCATCAGGCCGTCGGTGGTGGCCTGGCTGCTCATGTAGAGCATGCCGTCCACGCCGTTGATGGATTCCTCGAGCGGAGTGGCGACGGTCTCGGCAATCACTTTGGGGTTGGCGCCGGGGTAGTTGGCGCGCACCACCACGGTGGGCGGCACAACGTCCGGGTATTCGGCGATCGGCAGCGAGCGCAGCGCGATGAGTCCGGCAATGAACATCAGCAGCGACAGCACGCCGGCAAAGATCGGCCGGTCAATAAAAAATTTGGAAAGATTCATGGCAATTCTTCTGGTTCAGGTGAAGGAGCGGCTCAGGACTTGGCCGCGACCTTCACTGCTTTTTCGGTGAGTTCCGACTTGGCGGTCATCTCGACCGGCTGCGGTGTGATCAGCGCACCGGGGCGGATGCRCTGCAAGCCGTTGACCACAATGCGTTCATTGGCGGCCAGGCCGCTTTTGACGACACGCAGGCCATCGACGGAAGCGCCCAGCGTGACTTCGCGGTACATCGCCTTGTTGTCGGCGCCGACCACGAGCACAAACTTCTTGTTCTGGTCGGTGCCGACGGCGCGTTCGTTGATCAGCAATGCCTTGCCTTTGGTGGCCTGGCCCATGCGGATGCGCGCGAACTGGCCGGGAATCAGCTGGCCGTCCTTGTTGTCGAACACAGCGCGTGCACGCACGGTGCCGCTTCGGGCGTCCACCTGGTTGTCGACCAGCTGCAGCTTGCCTTCAAACGGCGTGTCGGCGCTGGCGGCGGTGCCCATCTGCACCGGAATGCGGTCCAGGTTGCGGCCGCCCGCGATACCGGCGTTGGCGCCCTGCACGTCCTTGAGGGCCTTGACCACGACCTGCTCGTCGGCGTCGAAGCTCGCATAGATCGGGCTCACGGACACCAGCGTGGTCAGCACGGGTGCGCCCGGGCCTGCAGCGACCAGGTTGCCCACCGTCACTTCGAGCTTGCCGACGCGGCCGGCCACCGGGGCGCGGACCTGCGAATACCCCAGGCTCAGCTGCGCCGTTTGAAGGGCTGCCTGCGCGGCGCGCAGGTTGGCGTCGGCTTCACCCTTGCCATTGGTGCGCTCGTCAAATTCGCGCTTTGAAATGGCCTGCTCGCCCCACAGGCGCTGTGAGCGCTCGTGTTCGCCTTTGGCCTGAGCCACACGGGCCTGCGCCGCGGCCACCTGGGCTTCGGCGCGCGCCACTTCGGCGGCGTAGGGTGCCGGGTCAATCGTCAGCAGCAGGTCACCCTTTTTGACCAATGCGCCTTCGCGGAAGTGCACGGCCTGGATGGTGCCGGCCACACGCGAGCGGATATCCACGCGCTCAACCGCTTCCAGCCGGCCCGAAAACTCGTCCCAGGCAGACACGTCGCTTTGCACGACAGTGGCCACCGAGACCGGCGTGGCCTGCGGCTCGCCGGACGCAGCGGACTGGGCACGCGTGCCCGAAACGCCGAAGATGACAGCCGTCACGCCCGTCAATGCCAGTACCGCCACGACGGTTGCCAGCAAACGGCGCTTGTTGTTGTGCAGATGAATCGATGTCATGGTGAAACCCCTCAAAAGAAAAAGGAAAAAAGGAACTGTGAAACTCAGGAATGGGTCGCATGCGCGGCCAGCGCATCAGCGAAAAAACGGGTGTACTGCTCATGCAGGACAGGGCCCCAAGCAGCCTTGTGGTCGCAAGGCTGCAGATAGCTGCAGGGCCAGCCGGTCGGAACCGGCAACACGGTCTCGTGCGCAACCAGGCCTGCGGCGCGCAGCCGTGCGGCGTAGGCCAGCGTTTCGTCGCGCAGCGGGTCGTCCTGCGCGGTGATAAGCAACGTCGGTGCAAGGCCTGCCAGGCGGAATGCGGCGCCGGGTGCAGCGTAAGGGTGGCTTGCGTCTTCGGCCCGGGGCAGGTATTTGTGCCAGCCGTCGGCCCAGGTGCAGCCCACGGGCCCGGCTTCGGCGTCGCGCAGCGAAGCGGTCGCAAGGCATGGGTCCAGCATGGGCGACATCAGGATCTGCCCTGCCAGAGCCGGCTCATGCTGGTCACGCGCCATCAGCGCCACGGCGGCAGCGATATTGCCACCGGCCTCTTCGCCGGCCACAAAAACCGGCGCACCGACGCCGACCAGCTTGTGGCGAGCCTTGGCGGCCCAGACCAGCGCGGCATAACCTATTTCGACAGCATTGGGGAAAGGGTGCTCTGGCGCCAGCGGATAGTCCAGCGACATCACCACTGCGCCGGCTTGGGCCAGCAACCCGGCTACGCAGGAACCGCCTTCCAGGGACCCCCCTACAAACGCGCCGGCATGGAAATGCACCACCAGGGGTGAAACGCCCGTGCCGCTGCGGCGGCCGTAAAAGCGCACGTCCAGCGGCTTTTTCAGTGCCAGTTGGATCTGTTTTTCCACCCAGGGAGGGGGGTTTTTGTCGGCGCCTGCGGGGACGGGCTGTGGGCTGTTCATCATGGCGAGCCGCACGCGGCTCCTCTTTGTTGCAATGCAGCAGAAGATACGCGCGACAACTCCCTTAATAAATAGCCGTTTTGTTTATACTTTATTTCACCAGTGCAACAATGAGGGGTAGCAAGCAGGCTTCTCCTCTGAAAATCACGGTCCCCCATGAAAGCTCCCATGAACATCCGAGCGCGGAGTTTCATCCTTCCCTGTGGGGCAAGGTCAATCGGGAGCGGGCAATCCCGGAAAGTTCTCAGGGCTATTTCGCGCCCCGCACCTGAACCGGCTGGGCTGGTCACAATCGCCCCTCGCTGTTTTGCCGATGAGCCTTTGTTGGCAAATGCCCCTCTTCCCCGGCAGCCATTCTTTTTATTACCGCCCCCGTTATCCGCCCCATATCCTCTTGCAGCGCCGGCCCGCCAGGCAAGGCACGCGCTGACGGCCCTCACCAGAACAGGACTCTTTCATGGATAAATTTTCCGCAATGCAGGCCTTTGTACGGGTTGTGGAGGCCGGCACGTTTACCAAAGCGGCAGATTCCATGGGCATGCCCAAGCCCACGGTGACGCGCCTGATCCAGACGCTGGAACAATCGCTGGACACCAAGCTGCTCAACCGCACCACGCGCAAAGTCACCGTGACGGCCGACGGTGCGGCCTACTACGAGCGCGCGGGCCGCCTTCTGGGCGAAATGGAAGAGCTTGAGTCGAGCATGTCGCGCGCCAAGGCCAGCCCGCGTGGCCGGCTCAAGGTGGACATTCCCTCATCACTGGGCCTGGCCGTGGTGATTCCGGCCCTGCCCGACTTTTATGCGCGCTACCCCGACATCCAGCTGGAGCTTGGTGTGAGCGACCGGCCGATCGACATCCTTGCCGAAAATGTCGACTGCGTGATCCGCGGCGGGCAGATCACCGACCAGTCGCTGGTGGCACGCCGCATCGGCGAGTTCTATTTGATGTCCTGCGCTTCGCCCGCCTACCTCAAGCGCCACGGCGTGCCACAGCACCCGCGCGAGCTGCAGGCGCACAAGCTGATCCGCTATTTTTCGCCGCGCGACGGCAAGCTTTACACCGTCAACCTGCAAAAGGACGGCGAGGTGGTGGAGATCGGCGGGCACCACCAGCTGTCGGTCAATGACTCGAACGCGGGTGTGGCGGCGGCGCTGGCAGGCCTGGGTATCCTGCAGACGCTCACCTTCCTGGTTCAGCACCACATCAGCAGCGGTGCGCTGGAACCCCTGTTCAATGGCTGGTGCTCCGAGGCCAAACCCATCCATGTGGTGTACCCACCCAACCGCCACCTGAGCAACAAGGTGCGTGTGTTTGTCGACTGGATCGCCGACCTCTTCGCCAAACACGACCTGATACAGCGCAAGAGCAGCTTGCCGCAATAAACGAGGCAGACGACGCGACAGCCGCTACACCGAATGCATCGGCATTTTCCGGCGTCCCCAGCTTCCTACAACTGGCGTCATCCGCAGACTACACCACAGGACATCCCAGGGGAGTAAGGTCAGTGGCTGTCCGGCGTTTTGCGCGCCTGCGTTCATACACTGCCTTTCTTCCCTGCGAAAGACCACCCATGCCAAGACCCAAAGTTGCCGCGCCCGATACCGAGAGCCGAAAGGCACTGGAGCAGCGCGCGCGGGAAGCAGCCATGCCCGCACCACCCCGTGAAAAAGGCCGCTGGCCATTTCCGGTGCCGGACGACCAGCCCGCCGGCAAAACTGAAGGCCGCCACGAGGAACCGGAAAAGCCGGCCAAGCCAGGAAAGTCCGGCGACTGACTGCCGGATTCTCCATGCACTCTCTTCTCTTCTGTGTCAGCGGCGCGCCAGGACGCGCTTGACCAGCATGGCGGCGAACAACACCAGCGCACCGGCGATCAAGCCTGTGAGTGCGTCCATCAACAGCGGTGTGAGCGCGACCAGCAAGGCACCTGCTCCGCCTATGGCCGACGCTTTTTGCGCGAGCAGCTCGATCGCGTGATGCAGCGGCGCAAAGCCGTGCGTCAAAATGCCGCCCCCCACCAGGAACATCGCGATGGTGCCCGCCACAGAAAGGCCTTTCATGAGCCAGGGAGCGGTCAGCAGGATGGCGCGGCCTGCGCCGCGCTGCAAGCGGCCCAGGGCGCCGCCTCCTTCACGCTGGCTAAGGTAAAGCCCGCCATCGTCCAGCTTCACGATGCCTGCCACCAGGCCATAAACCCCCACCGTCATCAGAAGGGCGATACCGCCCAGAACAGCCACCTGCGTCACGAAGGGACTGGCCTGCACGGTGCCCAGCGTGATCGCGATGATTTCAGCGGACAGGATGAAGTCGGTGCGGACCGCTCCCTTGATCTTGTCTTTTTCAAGCGCCAGCACGTCTACGTCGGGGTTGGTCAGTGCGGCGGTCAGTGCTTCATGCTCGGCCGCCTGTTCGTCTGCGCTGTGCATGAATTTATGCGCGAGTTTCTCAAACCCCTCGTAACAAAGAAATGCACCGCCCACCATCAGCAGCGGCGTGACGGCCCACGGTATGAACGCGCTGATGGCCAGCGCGGCCGGTACCAGGATGGCCTTGTTGACAAAAGAACCTTTGGCCACAGCCCAGACCACCGGCAGTTCCCGGTCTGCCTTGACCCCTGAGACCTGCTGGGCGTTGAGCGCCAGGTCGTCACCCAGCACGCCGGCGGTTTTCTTGGCGGCCACCTTGGAAAGCAGCGCTACGTCATCAAGGATGGTGGCGATGTCGTCGATCAACGCGAGAAGGCTGCTGGCCATATGTAGGTTCCGTGTGCCGGCGCAAGGCCGAAGGGGGTGAGCAAAGCTTGCAAAGCCTGGCCGTGGCGGTGCCGGGGCCTGGCAGGAGTCCGGTGCTGCTGTTATGCGTTGTGATCGCACCGAAGGGGAGACCTACTGTACCCAAATCCAGCGCAACAAAAAGCCGCCTCGCGGGCGGCTTTGAACGGGCATTTATGTGCCAGGTATTCAGCGTGCCGTGAGCCGTCCCAGGATAAAGCCCAAGGCAAGGGCGGCACCGACGGCCTCCAGGGGCCTTTCCTGCACCCATGATTTCGAGGCCTCAATGGCCCGGCCTGGTGCTTCAGTCACCCTGCGGGTCTGGTCGGCAAAACGGTCAGCCACGCTGCTGGCACCGCCGGCCAGCTTGTCGACGCCTTCGTGCGCGGCGGAAGAAGCGCGGTCTACCGCACTGCGGGCCGGCTCAGCCACCTTGTCAATACCGCTGTGGAGCGCTGCGCCGGCAGACTCGACGCCGCGCTGCAGGGGGTTGTCAGTACCGGAAGCCGTACCGGTGGAGGCTGTGGTTTTGTCCATGATGCTTCTTTCAAAAAAATTCCGCAAAATACCTCTGCGATCTATTTGTGTCCCGGCGATGACGGGTATATGGTTCGTCATCCAGAGGTGTCTGCCGACATTAAGCGGTGGCAGGCATGCAGACTGTGCGCAGCCGGATACGCTGCATGTAGGACAAGAGAGTGTTGTGCGTGCCGCGCGGTTGTCGGCCCACACTGACAGGAAAAAGGCCGCTTGGCTTGGCAGCCCCTGTCGCGGTTGCCCGCATCATCGTCCTGAACTCACAAGCCAAAGGCATCCAGGCCAGGCACCGTTGATAAACGCCCTTCTAACGTTTTCGAAACTCCAAGGAGAAGCACAATGCCCAGAATTGGACGACCCGCCCTCAGAACCAGCGCAACCGACAACGGCCAGCCGCGTAACGGCCCACCCGAGGAAGGTCTGGATGAAGACGACGCACTGGAGTTGCCGGTCGAGCCCGACGAAGGGATGCCGCTGATTCCTGATGACGATGAGCGGGTGGTGAATGTGCCGTCGTGAGATGGCGCTCTTAAGGCCTGGTTTTTTCTGTCGTTGTGCTTTTTGCTGAGTTCTGCTGGCCGGGGGTTGCCCGGCATGCAAGTAACTTTCTTTTGCTTCGCCAAAAGAAAGTCACCAAAGAAAAGGCGACCCTGGTTCCTGCGTCCCTMCGCTTCGCTACGGGCAACCTGYGGTGCTCGGTTCAGGCGGGGTCTCGCTCGAACTCGCCTTCGGCTCAGACAATCGCGATCCCTGATCCGCCTGAACCTGCGCTCCTCGGCGCATACAGAAG
>NZ_JBFUGX010000207.1:0-6571 GCF_056402675.1 Polaromonas sp. P3_C2
TTGGTCTTTAAAAACGGCGCCACCTGGTAAGACAAGAACGAACCGAATCCCGCACCCGCCGCGCAGGCCGCCACGGCCGGCGCGATCTGGTTGAACTCCAGATTACCACTGACGGCAAGCCGAAGCGGTCGGCCCTGGTCTATGAACGGGCCCCATGTGGGGGAATGGTCTGTCAGTCGCACGCAGTTGGCCTTGAGCAGGTCCTTGGGGTGTTTTGGTACGCCGTGGCGGCGAACCCAGGCGGGGCTGGCCACCACCAGGCGGCGGATGGTGCCCACCTTCTGCGCCACCAGGCTGGAGTCTTCAGGCTCGCCGATGCGAATGCCGACGTCGATGCCTTCTTCGAGCAGATTCACCACGCGGTCCAGCAGCACCATGGAGCAGCGCATCTTCTCGTGCTGCTGCACAAAGCGCGTGACGGCGGGCGCCACATGCATCTGGCCGAACAGCATGGGTGCGGTAATGGTCAGGTGGCCCGCGGGTTCCGCCGCGTCGGCGGTCAGCGCCGCTTCTGCATCCGCGAGTGTGGCCAGCAGCTGGCGGCAGCTTTCGAGGTGGCGCCGGCCTTCCTCGGTCAGTGAGATGCGCCGGGTGGTGCGGTTGAAAAGGCGCACACCCAGCTGGGCCTCGAAGCCGGCCAGCGTACGCACCATCGCCGGCAACGAGGACTCCATGACCTGGGCCGCGGCCGTAAGGCTGCCTTGTTCGGCAATGTGAATAAAGGCCTGCATGGCCCGGAGTTTGTCCATGGCGACATGCTACGCCTGTT
Source organism: Polaromonas sp. P3_C2 (assembly GCF_056402675.1). Lineage (NCBI taxonomy): Bacteria > Pseudomonadati > Pseudomonadota > Betaproteobacteria > Burkholderiales > Comamonadaceae > Polaromonas > Polaromonas sp. P3_C2. Next base: position 770 of record NZ_JBFUGX010000207.1, read on the forward strand.
GCGGGGATTCATCCAGTTAGTGGATTAGTTAAATACCTTGAAAGCCATTTATTCAAGATAACGGTTCAAACAAAATCCATTCCCGAGAGCAAAATTCTTCAACCTGCCGAAAGCCCGTCATGAGCACACCCGCCGCCAAAGCCCCGCCCGCACAACCCATACGCCTGTACCGCGTCGCCATCTCCGGCCATTCGCACCGGGTGGAACTGTTTCTCTCGCTGCTGGGCCTGCCCTTCGAGCGCATCGAGATCGACCTGGCCACCAAAGGGCACAAGACGCCGGCCTTCCTGGCCATGAACGCCTTCGGCCAGGTGCCGGTGATCCAGGACGGTGAAGTCACGCTGGCCGATTCCAACGCCATCCTGGTGTACCTCAACGCACGCTACGCGCCGGATGCCGAGCAATGGCTGCCGCGCGACCCGTTGGCTGCTGCGGCGGTGCAGCGCTGGTTGTCGGTCGCTGCGGGGCAGCTCGCCTCCGGCCCGGCTGCCGCGCGCGTCATCCAGCTGTTCAAGCGGCCGGAAAACCCGGAAGCCATTGAGCGTGCACATGCCCTGTTCACGGTGATGGAGCAGCAACTGGGCCAGTCGGCTTTTCTCGCGGGCAGCACCCCCACACTGGCCGACATCGCCAACTACAGTTACTCGGCCCATGCGCCGGAGGGCAAGGTCTCGCTGGAAGCCTACCCGCGCATACGCGCCTGGCTGGCCCGCATTGAGGCCTTGCCGCGCTTTGTGCCCATGGTCAGGAGCCCGATAGGGCTGGCCGCATGAGCACCGCCACTTTCCACGAGGGCGAGCGCGCCGCGCAAGCGCGCGTGGGCGCGGCCGTGCGTGCGCGCATGGCGGAAATCGGCCCGCGTGTGATCCGCGACTTCATGCCCGACCAGCACCGCGAGTTTTTTGAGCAGTTGCCTTTTGTGGTCGCCGGCACGGTGGACGCGAGCGGCCAGCCCTGGGCCTCGGTGCTGGCCCAGCCGCCGGGTTTTATCCACTCGCCCGATGCGCATCATCTGGTGCTGCGCGCCCAGCCGCTCGCAGGTGATCCCTTGCAAGGCACGCTGGCAGATGGCGCCGCGATAGGTCTGCTGGGCATCGAGCCGCACACGCGCAGGCGCAACCGCATGAACGGCATCGTTCGCGGCGTGAGTGCCTCGGGCTTCGCTGTGGAGCTGAGCCAGAGTTTCGGCAACTGCCCCAAATACATCCAGGCGCGCGAGCCGGTGTATATGGAGCGCTCCACGTCTTCAGCGGGGCCGGTGGTGCACGCGTCGGCGCAGCTCAATGACGCGGCGCGCCGCATGATCGAGCAGGCCGACACGCTGTTCATCGCCACAGCCTATGCGGGCAACGGTGAGCAAGCCGGCCGCGCCGGCGGCGTGGACGTGTCCCACCGCGGCGGCAAGCCCGGTTTTGTGCGCGTGGAGGCCGACGGCACCCTGACCGTGCCGGATTTCGTCGGCAACTACTTCTTCAACACCCTGGGTAACCTCGTGGTGAACCCGCGCGCCGGCCTGCTGTTCATCGACTTCGACACCGGCGACCTGCTGTATCTGGCCGTCACGGCTGACATCATCTGGGACGGGCCCGAGGTGCAGTCCTTCGCCGGCGCACAGCGCCTGATGCGTTTCAAGGTGCAAACCATGCAGCTGGTGGAATCTTCCTTGCCGCTGCGCTGGGGCGAGGCAGAACTCTCCCCGGTGCTGGAAGCTACCGGCGCCTGGGCTTAGCCTATGGCTTCAAGCGCGAGTTCGCGCTCCAGCCAGGCGCGAAACTTCTGCACGGCGGGCCGCTCCGTGCTGTGGGCTGAGGTGACGATGCGGTAGCCCAGGCCCGGCACCGTCTGGCCCGGCAAGACCACCATGAGCTGGCCGCTCCGCAGCAACGGTAACACCAGCGGCGTGCGGCCTATGCCTATGCCCGCGCCTTGCACGGCGGCGGTCAGCACATGTTCGTACTGCGAAAAATACAAACAAGGCTGCTGCGCCGATTGCCTCAAGTCCAGGCGCCCGTACCAGTCCGGCCACGACATCCAGGGGAAACGTGTGGCCGGGTCGTAATAGACCAGTAGCGGCGTAGTCAGGATATCGGCGGCGGCATGGATGCGTGCCGCGACGGCCGGCGCCGCCACCAGCAGGGCCTGCTCCTGCAGCAGGGGTGGCGGGTCTTCGCCGCCCTGCAGCACGGGGTAGAGCCGCACAGCCAGGTCCATGCCTTCGCGCTCCAGGTTGACACGCGTTTCTGTGGCGTCGACGCGTACATCGATGGCAGGCTCCAGCAACTGGAATTTGGCAAGCTTGGGAGCCAGCCACAGTGCGGCGAAGGAGGGCGTGGTGGTGACCGCTACAGAGACCCTGTCCACCGCCAGCAGGCGGTCGACAGCCGAGGCCAGCTGCGCCAGCGCGGCGCGGGCCACCTCATAAAGCTCACGGCCTTGCGGCGTCAGGCTCAGGCCCTTGCCGCCACGCACGAACAGGGTGGTGCCCAAGGCATCTTCCAGGCTTTTCACCTGCTTGCTCACGGCCGACTGCGTGATGCACAGTTCTTCGGCGGCAGCGGTAAAGCTCAGGTGCCGCGCGGCGGATTCGAAGCCGCGGATGGCATCGAGCGACATGGCGCGCAGTGCGCTGGTGGAAGGGCTGTTCAGCATGGCATGAATGATTGGAATACCCCGTATGACAAACCATCCGGCCGCGCGGACCGGTTCCAAAGAAGAATCAAACCACACTTTTCAAGGAGTCCGCCATGCATGCCCTGCAAACCCTACAAACTCCACAGACCCCGCTGAAGCTCGGGTCCATCCCCAAACCCTTGCGCTTGCCGCGCGGCCAGGTTTTGGCCTGCACTGGGGGTTGCCTCTGGATCACCAGCGATGCGCTGGCTGGACGCCGGGACAGCGACGTGGTGCTGGAAAGCGGCCAGTCCTTTGTCACGCCGCAAGCCGCGACTTATTTTGTGGGCGCCCCGCGCGGTTGCGGTGTGTTGTCATTTGTATCCCCCGACGCTATTGCCCGAAAACCTGAGGAGGCCCCATGCTGATAGAAACTGAGCGCCGCGGCCAACACGTGATACTGACCCTGAACCGGCCCGAGAAACTGAACGCACTGAACTACGCCCTGATCGATGAGCTCATGGACAGGCTGAACGCCCTGGAGCGCGACGACAGCGTGCGCTGCCTGGTGCTGACGGGGCAGGGCGATAAAGCCTTCAGTGCGGGCGCCGACATTGCGGGCTTCGCAGCCGACATAGCCACCTCGCCCGAGGCAGCGTGGCGCAACTTCGTGATGCGCGGCCAGGCCATGACCAGGCGCATCGAAAACTATCCCAAACCCATCATCGCGGCCGTCAACGGCATCGCCTTCGGCGGCGGTTGTGAAACCATGGAAGCCTGCAGCCTGGCCATCGCGGCGGAACATGCCAGCTTTGCCAAGCCCGAAATCCGGCTGGGCTTTCCACCGCCCTTTGGCGGCACGCAGCGCCTGCCGCGCCACATAGGGCGCAAGCGCGCCAACGAAATGATCCTCACCGGCGACGCCATCAGTGCAGAGGAAGCCCTGCTGATCGGCCTTATCAACCATGTGGTGCCGGCCCATGAACTGATACCGGCCTGCCTGCGAATGGCCGACCGCATCGCCGAAAACTCCGCCGTGGCCGTGACAGCCTCGCTGCGTGCGGTGACGCGCGGCCTGAATGTTTCCATCGACGAAGGCCTGGCGATCGAGGCCGCGCAGTTCATGATCGCCGCGGCTTCGCCAGACGCACGGGAGGGAACGGCAGCGTTTGTGGAGAAGCGGCAGCCTGTATTTCTTCATCGCTGAGGCTGCATTTTTCGCAGGCCGCACAGGATAGTGCATCACATCACATCAGGTGCGCCCGGGTGACATTTCGCGTCGTTTGCGACGCAGATCACGGATGCCAGGTTGCCCGCAGCGCCGTGGAAGGCATGGCGCCGAGCGTTTGCCCGAGCTGCTTCGCCGCCAGAACCGTGGCGGGCGCGTAACGCGCGAGTACCGCACTCGTCAGTCGTTCTACCGGGCCCGCCGTGCTGACAGAGCCCAGCACGGCGCCATGGCGTCCGCGCACGGCCGCGGAGACGCTCGCGATTTTCGAGTTCCGCTCGCCGCGGGTGATGTGGAAACCGCATCGACGGATGCGCTCATTCAGATCACCCGGTTCGCCCAGGGCGGCCAGAATCACCCGGCCGGCGGATCCGCGGTCCAGGGGAAAAACCTCGCCAGAGCGAATTTGGCTCTGAACACCTGCCGTTCCCTCGCAACGCATCAGGCAGCTGCGCAGGTTGCCTTCGAAGACGAAGAACGAGGCGCTTTCTCCCGTGGCCGTACCAAGCTGGCGAAGGATGGGTTCGATGGCGGAGTCGAGGTCGAACTGCGCCTGGTAGCGGGAGCCCATCCAGCCTACTGCAGGGCCGAGCCGCCACGCACCGTCTTCGCGCCTGACGAGGAATCTGGCTGCAGCGAGCGTGCGCGCAAGCCGCAGCACCGTGGGTTTGTGCATGCTGGTACGGCGTGCGAGCTCCGCCAGCGGGAGAAAGAGCTCGTCGCCTTCGAAGGCAGTGAGGATAGCCAGCGCACGCGCCACGGCCGTGACGTTCTCGTCGCCTGGACGCGTCGAGGTTCCCACCGGCCCGTCCGCGAGAAGTCGCTTCGGCGTGGCATGCGTCGGCTTGAACCTGGACTCTTGCGGCATGGCCGGATTGTATTCAAGCCCGCGCACCGTTACGTCAGGCGTAACGCATTGCCCATCCTGTATCTTTGTTCGGATCATGCGCTCCTTGATCCAGGAGACACGTTCCATGACAAACATGCACGCCAGGCGCCGTAGCTTCCTTGCTTCGGCGGCGGCAATCGCCGCGTTCGGCGCCCGGGCGCAGGGCGCCTCTTCGGTTTCGACCCGGATGGTGATTCCATTCGCCGCCGGTGGCGCGACGGACGTCCTCGGTCGCGATCTGGCCCAGGCCATGAGCACGGCCCTGGGACAGCCTTTCATCATCGAGAACGCCGGCGGCGGCGCCGGCGTGCCTGCCATGCAGAAGGTGACAGGCTCGAAGGCCGATGGCCATACGCTGCTCTTCGCCGCCTCCGGCAACATCACGGCACAACCCCTGCTGCAGAAGCCGCGCGTGGACATCCTGACCCAGCTCACGCCGGTGGGGATGATCGCGACGGCACCACACGTGCTGGTGGTGACGGCGAAGATGCCGTTCAAGACGATCGCGGAGCTGGTTGCGTATGCCAGGGCACATCCGGGCCAACTGAACTTCGGCTCTGCGGGCGTCGGGGGATTGGCTCACCTCGGCACGGAACTGTTCGCGCGCGCCGCGCAGATCGACATCAAGCACGTGCCGTACCGCGGGGCTTCGGCGGCGACCACGGACCTTGTCTCCGGCCAGATTCACGCGATGTTCGGAACCATGCCTTCGTTCACCGGCATGGCCCAGAACGGCTCGCTGCGCGTCATCGGCCTCACCGCCCCCAGCGCCGCAGCGCCTCTGAAGGGGATCCCCTTGATTTCGAACACCGTTCGCGGCTTTGGTTACAAGAGCTGGAATGCCATCTTCGCGCCCAACGGAACGCCGGAACCCGTCGTCGCGCGCCTCTACGCGGCGATGAAGAAAGCGTCGCTCGACCCTGGGGTGGCCAGGCGTTTCGAAGAACAGGGGGTCGACATCGAGCTTGCGGATGCGGCCGAGCTCACCGACATGATCCGCAAGGAAACCGGACTTTGGGACAAGGTGATCCGCGAAGCAAACATCCAGGTGAACTGATCTCTGTATGTCGCAACT
>NZ_JBFUGX010000208.1:0-6565 GCF_056402675.1 Polaromonas sp. P3_C2
TGTCGGTAAAGGTCTGTGGGTGTTTCTTGCTTGAATCCGTATCAATACCGGTTCGACCCTGGTGTTTGCCTGCTGAAAACACAAAAAGCGGTTGACGCGCTGCTGCGGCGTTGCACAATGAAGGCGTGCGCTGGATCATCCAGCCGCCCGATGCAAATCGTGCACAACCTGYCAGGAGACATTCATGAGTGACGCGGACAACCCTTCTTTCCCCGGTTTCGGCAAGCTGGTGCCCGGCTTTGACTTTTTGCAGAACCTGGCCAAACAGGCGGCAGGCAGCGCCACACAAAGCATTCCGCAGTTGCCCAACCTGGGCAACTGGGTAGCGCCCACGCTGAATGTTGAAGAACTCGACAAGCGCATCGATGAACTCAAGGCTGTCCAGTTCTGGCTTGACCAGAACGCCACGGCGCTCAAGGCGACCATCCAGGCGCTGGAGGTGCAGAAGATGACGCTGGCTACCCTCAAAGGCATGAACTTCAACATGGGCGATGTGGCCAATGCCTTCAAGCTCAAGGTGGCCGACAGCGTGGCCGGTGGCGTGCAGCGTGTGGCCGACAAGGCCCGCACGTTTTCGGGGCTGGAGGTCCCGCCAACGAGCTTTGGCGCGGACAAGCCGGCCGCCACATCCAAGGCCAAGGCACCCGGCGCGGCCAAGGCCGGCGCGCAGCCGGCCGGCGTGGTGGACCCGATGCWGTGGTGGGGCGCGCTGACCCAGCAGTTCCAGACGATTGCGGCAGATGCCATGAAGGATGCCGCCAAAAAAACGGCCATGGACACCACCAAAAGCCTGGCGACCGGCCTTGCCAAGGACGCGATGAAGACCGCCACCGGCATGGCAACGGGCATGGCCCGCAACATGGCGGAGTCCGCCGGTAAAACCGTGGCCGGCGGCGCACGCGCGGCCATGAACACGGCCCTGCGCAGCAGCCAGGCATGGCCTACACCGGCCGCCGGCAAAACTGCCACCAAAACGAAACCCAAGGCCAAGGCGCCAGCGCGCAAGGCTGCAACTAAAACCGCACGCAAAACCACGCGTTGATACAGGCCGACTTTTCACTGAATTTCACCAGGACCCCATGAAGCTTTTTCCCTACGGCCACGCCACCCATCCGCAATGGCAGATGGCGGCAGGCCTTGTGCTGGCGCAGCTGCGCGCCTACCTCGCATTGCCCGGCTACGCCAAATCGCCCACGCTGGCGCTGCTCTACATCACCGATCACTATGCGGCACACGCGCAGGATATTCTTGACCATCTGAGCGCCGAATTGCCCGACATCACCGACTGGAGCGGCACGGTGGGTGTGGGTATCGCCTCCAACAACGTCGAGTACTTTGACGAGCCGGCGCTCACGGTCATGCTCTGCGAGCTTCCGCATGACCAGTACCGTGTGTTCTCCGGGGTGTCGCCCTTGCCCCCGGCCAGCCAGGGAAGGTTCAAGGCGCATACGGCGCTGGTGCATGCGGACGCCGGAACGCCCGACGTTGCCGAACTGATCGACGAAATGGCACAGCGCACCGGCAGCGGCTATGTGTTTGGCGGCCTGGCCTCCAGCCGCTCCAGTACGGTGCAGTTTTCCCTCAGCGGGCATGGCAATGTCAAGGGGCAGGGCGCGGCCGGCGGTGTCTTCACCGGGGGCCTCAGCGGTGTGGCTTTTGGCCAGGGCGCGGCACTGATGTCACGCATTACCCAAGGGTGCCGGCCGGTGTCTGCGCATCATGAGATCACGGCCTGCGAGTCCAATGTGGTGACCGAGCTCGATGGACAGCCGGCACTGGAGGTGATGCTGGCAGACCTGGACGTGTCGCTTGATGAGCCGCGGGAGGCCTTGGCCAAAGTGCGGACCACGCTTGTCGGCTTGAGCCGCCCGGCAGACATTCCCCATGACGGCGCCGGCCGGCACGGCCAGTTTGGCGCAGAGGTGCTGGTGCGCCACCTGATCGGGCTGGATCCGGCGCGCAAGGGGATTGCCATCGCGGAGGTGCCCGTCGTGGGCATGAAGCTGGCTTTCTGCGAACGCAACATGGAAGCCGCGCGCGCCGACCTGGTGCGTGTGTGCGCCGAGATTCGTGAAGAGCTGGAACCGGAAGAAGTCACGCTGGAAGTTGCCAGCGCCTTGAGCGCGTCAGAGGCCGAAGCCACGCCGCATGCGGCCCGGCGCATTGCGGGCGCGGTGTACGTCAGTTGCTCCGGCCGTGGCGGCCCGCACTTCGGCGCGCCCAGTGCCGAACTGCAGATCGTGCGGCGGGCCCTGGGCGATGTGCCGCTGGTTGGTTTTTTCGCCGGCGGTGAGATCGCCCGTCACCATCTGTACGGCTACACCGGCGTGCTGACGGTGTTTACGTCACCTGCCTAGGTTTACCCCTATCGGACGCTCACTGCGTGTAGCGCCTTTTCCCCTTCCAGGGGACGGGCGCCTCGCGGCCGGCAAAGCCGGACCGCGGCCCCCGCTTGAAGAGGCCGTGGGGAGCTATAAAACCTGAGCTTCCAGCAATTCGACAGGGTCGCCATAGCGCGCTGCCAGCGCCACCACTGACGGGTCGCGCAGTGCGCACAAAAAACCGTCCTTGATCAGGGTGCAGCCCCCTGCAGTCACGGTGCTGTCCAGCGTGATGAGGTCCATGTGCACGGGCGGCTCTTCCCAGTTAGGCATGACACGGCGTATGTAGTGGCTGGGTTGCGCCAGGTCGATGCCGAAGTGCAGCGCTCCGGGAGAGTTTGAGCCGGCCGGGTACACGGTGTGGCGCGGCGCCTTGGGGTTGAAGCCGCAGCCGCCGCCTTCGATCATGCGGCCACCGACCAGCATCTCGCGCAGGATCACCGCTTCTTCTGAAATTCCCTCAACCGATGAAATTGTGTCGCCTTCAAAATGGACGGCGATTTTTTCCTCGAACGGTTTGGCAAAACCGACCGCCCATTGCGGGTAAAGCACGCCCGCCATGGGCACCACGGCCTTGAAATCATTCTTGACCGAGTTGTGGTCCCACAGATTGGGGCCGTGTGTCGGCAGGTAGTGCACATAACAGCCGTCTTCCTCGGCCGTCATCTGGCCGCGCCAGCGGTTGGTGGCCAACTGGTTGGCGCGCATCGCCTGCGTGAAGCTGATGCGGAAGTCGCTGCCCCGCGGATCGGTGAAGCGCAGGTCGAAATCGCCTTCGGTCGGGTAACGGCTGGCCGTTTGGCGGATGATCTCACCGATGAGATCGACCGGAAAGCGCGCTTGCGGCGTGTGCAGCAGATCCAGGTTGCGAAAGTAGGTGATCTTGACCCAACGCTGGCCGGTGCGGCGCAGGTTGATGCACAAAGGGTCGAGGATGGAGCAGAACCAGGTAGACACCACAAAAGTGGCCTTCTTCAGCATGGCATGCACTTCTTCAGGCACGGCGGTCACCTGCGTGCTCGGCTCCATGTAAATGCGCACCTCGGCGCCGCGTGACTTGGCAATGCCGATCACGGCGTCGATCACGCGCGGGTCCAGCAGAGGGTCGGCCAGCATCAGCACCCGGTCACCGGGACGTATCGCCATCACGCGCGAGAAGTTGTCCAGCGCCTGGAAGAAGTATTTGGTGTCGGTCAGATTGGCCGCAACCGGGATGGGCAGGCCAACGTAGGTGGAGATGGGTTTCATCGTGATTTCGTCGGAATTGCATGCACAAAATAGCCGAGCAAGCCGTAATCAGCTGAATAATACCAGTAAACATCAAATTTACTTAGTTGGCTAATGTAATTGCATGCAATATGTCGAGTATGCCAACAAGGGAGTACCAGCAGGCCCCGCGGAACCGGCTTTGCCGGGCCGCAGGGGTCGCCCCCTTGAGGGGGGAGCAGACTACACGAAGTGAGTCTGAACGGGGGTGTTACCTACGAAGTGCAGCGAAGGCCTCGAACTCCCAGCTCCGCATGGCCAGCAGCAAGGTGAATCCTTCGCGGTCCTTGTCGCCCAGCTTCTGGTCGGTCTGGTGCTGTTGGGCAAAGTCTTGCGCCACCCGCTGCATGCGCTCCAGGAACGAAGGCGCCAGGCCGCGGCTGATGGAGCCGTGCACCAGCAGCAGGCCTTCGCCATTGCCGTCAAATCCACCGGAAAAATAGTCAAGCAGGGCGTTTTCGCGGAAGTAGTCCATGACCGGCCCGTGCGGTCGCCAGCGGAAGGTCTTGGCGAGCTTGAGCCGGTAGCGGTTCAGCGGCTTGAGCTCGATGATGCCGATGCGGTCCAGTTGCGCGAGGTATTTGATGCACTCGGCTTCGGTCAGCCGGTAACTGGTGGTGATTTGCTCCAGCGTCCATTGCGACAGCACGCAGATGGCGGCCAGCAACAGCTTCTTGTCGGCCACCACGGCTTTTTCCTGTGCTTCGGTCAGCTCCGCCAGCAGGGGCTGGGTGTCGGCGATGCGCCTGGCCAGGTCGGCAAAGTCCAGCTTGAGCGCGCGGCAGATCGCGTCGATACGCGAGAGGGGCATATCGCCCCTGGCCAGCATGCGCTTGACGCTTGACTCGGCCATGCCGAGTTTGACGGCCAGGTCGGCGTACGTCATGCGCGCCGCCTTGAGTTCCTTTTTGAGGACGATGACAAGATCTGCGGTAGTGCTCATGAGTATCGATTATCGGTACTTTCGGGATGAATAGTAAGAACTGGTTCTAATTCCGGTGCTTCTTCCGGCGCTTGGCCTGCACAGTGCAGCTTCATTCACACAGGAGCTGCCCCATGCCAATCAGCCTGAAAACCGCCCACCGCCGTGTTGTGCCGCCGCCTTCCTGGTTTGCGCAGATGAAGGTATCGGGCTGGAAAGCCCCGGCCTGCCGCCGCGAATGCGCGCTCGCCGGCGTGTTGCTTGCGATGCTGGCGGCGGCATTGCTGGGGCCGTCGGTGGCGCAGCCTTTGCACTATCACGACTTCGCCGACCAACGAGCCTGGGGATGGTTGCCGCATGCGATGGACGTCCTCAGCAACCTGCCGTTCATGCTGTGGGGCATGGCGGGTGCCTGGGCCCTTGTGCGTGCCGTGAAGGCGCGGGCGCTCAGCGCCGCCGCCGCAGGTTTCGCAGGGCTGTTCTTTGCCGGCTTGGCCCTCACCTCCATGGTTTCTGCAGCCTACCATCTGCAGCCGGGAGATGCCGGGCTGGTCTGGGATCGGGGCGGCATGGTGTTTGCCTTCGCAGGCTTGCTCGGGCTTGGCACCATGCAGGCCGTCAGCACCCGTGCCGGTGTAGCGGTTGCTGCAGCAGTCCTCGTTCTCGGACCGTTGTCCGTGCATCTTTGGTCGCACACGGGCAATGTGCTGCCCTGGGCCGTTTTGCAACTCGGTGGCATGTTGCTGATTGTCGGCGTCGCCTGTTTGCGGCCCACGCTGGCAGGGCGGGTGTTGCCCATCCGCTGGATGCTGGTGGTGGCCATTTATGCGCTGGCCAAGCTGCTCGAGCTGGGTGACCACGCGGTGTTCGAATGGACGGGTCAGCTGGTTTCGGGCCACACCCTGAAGCACGTGGTGGCCAGTTGTGCTGCCTGGCCCGTCGTTGCGGCGCTTCTGGACGCCCGAAAATTCAAGGCAGAATCCACAGCAGCATTCAAAAACAGAGCAGGCAGGCCATCCCGCCACAGTCTGCCGCACAACAACTGAAAAGAGGAGTCAAGCATGCCTGTTGATATGGCCGCCGCGGTGTCGCCACCCCCCGTTCACGAGCATCCGAACCAGTTCGCGCTCCTCAAGCAGCGCCGCTTCGCCCCTTTCTTCTGGACGCAGTTTTCAGGGGCGGCCAACGACAACCTTTTCAAGTTTGCCTTCACCGTGATGGTGACCTACCAGCTCAGCGTGAGCTGGCTGCCTCCCGCGCTGGCGGGGCTGGCCATTGGCGCTCTGTTCATCCTGCCCTTTCTGCTGTTCTCGGCCACCAGCGGGCAGCTCACCGACAAGTTCGAGAAGACGCGCGTGATCCGCTTTGTCAAGAACCTGGAAGTGGTGATCATGCTGATCGCTGCGGTCGGCTTCATGAGCAGCAATGCCAATGTCCAGGTGCCCGTGCTTTTGGGTTGCACGTTTTTGATGGGGCTGCATTCCACGATATTCGGCCCGGTCAAATTTGCCTACCTGCCGCAGGCGCTCAACGAGCGCGAGCTGACCGGCGGCAACGGCATGGTCGAGATGGGCACCTTCGTGGCCATTTTGCTGGGCCAGGTGGTGGGTGGGCTCATGGTGGCCGTACCCCAGGTCGGGCCGGACTATGTGGCCATTGCATGCATCGGCCTCGCACTGGTTGGCCGGCTTGTCTCGCAGTTTATTCCGCTGACGCCAGCGACTGACCCAGGCCTGAAAATCAATTGGAACCCGGTGACAGAAACCTGGCGCAACCTCAAGCTTGCCAACGGCAACCTGGTGGTATTCCGCTCCATGCTGGGTATCAGCTGGATGTGGTTTTTTGGCGCGGTATTCCTGAGCCAGTTTCCGAGTTTTGCCAAAGAGGTGCTGCACGGTAACGAGCAGGTGGCGTCTTTGCTGCTGGTGGTGTTTTCCATCGGCATCGCGACCGGATCGCTGCTCTGCGAAGTGCTCAGCAAACGCCACGTCGAGAT
>NZ_JBFUGX010000209.1:0-6534 GCF_056402675.1 Polaromonas sp. P3_C2
ACTCTGAAACACGATGCCGTAGTCGCGCAGCGCGGGCGGCAATCGCGAGATGTCTCGCCCGCCCTGGTGTACTTCACCCGAGGTCTGCACCTCCAGCCCGGCAATGATGCGCAACAACGTCGTCTTGCCGCAACCCGAAGGGCCCAGAAAACACAYGAACTCGCCCTTGCGGATGTCCAGGTTGATGTCTTGCAGCGCGGTGAAGGCGCCGAACTCCTTGCGGATATGACGCAGGCTCAGAAAAGTGTCGTTGTTCATTCGTGGGTCATACGTGTATTACCTGAACGGTCGCGCCAGCGCAAAGGGCAAGCAGCGGCGTGGAACCGGCTCCGCCGGGCCACAGCGGCTGTCCCCCTGAGGGGGAGACGGCGGCCAAAAGGCCGCCGACAGGGGGCTACTTCTTCTCTGTTTTGGAGTTATAGCGCTTCGTCCACTCATTCAAAATGCGCTCGCGGTTGTCTGCTGCCCAGCTGAAATCCATCTTGACGAGGCGGGCCTCATAGTCTTTTGGCACATTGGCCAGCGGCGGCGCCAGTCCGGGCTGCGCGGTGATCGCGAAGTTCTTGCCGTACAGCATCATGGCATCCTTGCTCGAAGCCCAGTCAGCCAGTTTCTTGGCGGCGTCCAGTTTCTTGGTGCCTTTGTGGATGGCAAAGGCTTCCAGGTCCCAGCCCAGGCCTTCCTTGGGGAACACCAGGTCGATAGGCGCACCCTTGGCCTTGTTGGTGTTGCCGCGGTATTCAAACGAAATGCCCGCCAGAAACTCTCCGGCGGCCGCCATGTTGCAAGGCTTGGAGCCTGAGTGGGTGTACTGTGCGATGTTTTCGTGCAGCGCATCCATGTATTTCCAGCCACCACCCTTGCCGTCCTTGTCACCAAAGAGCGTGAGCCAGGCGGTCACGTCGAAGTAGCCAGTGCCGCTGGAGGCGGGGTTGGGCATGACGATCTGGCCCTTGTAAATGGGCTTGGTCAGGTCCTGCCAGGTCTCCGGGGTAGGAATGTTTTTCTTCTTGGCTTCGACGGTGTTGAAGCACACGGTGGCACCCCACACGTCCATGCCGAACCAGGCGGGGACTTTTTTCTTGTCACGGTACTGGCTCATGATGCCGTCAAGGTTGATCGGCGCGTAGGGTTCGAGCATGCCCTGCTTGTCGAGCAGGGCCAGGCTGGAGGCAGCCACACCCATGATGGTGTCGGCCTGGGGATTGGACTTTTCGGCGAGCAGCTTGGCGGTGATCACACCGGTCGAGTCGCGGACCCATTTGATTTCGATATCGGGGTAGACCTTGTTGAAGCCCTCTTGATAGGCCTTGATCTGGTCGGTTTCCAGCGCGGTGTAGACCAGCAACTGGGTTTTCTGGGCGAATGCGCCGGTGGCGGCGGTGAGCAGGCCAAAAAAGCCGATAAGAGCGATCGCCTTTGGCAGGGATTTGAGATGGGTAGCCAGCTGCATAAAAAGTCCTTTGTGGAAAACCTGCAATGTTGTGACCTGTTCGTGTCGGGGCAGTGACACTGCGATGACCAACCTGTGTTCAGGTCATATCAACCCAGCTCAATATTTATTTAACGCTGCCCCTTTTATCTTGTCAATTGTTTTTTGCAGATTGTTGACAATCCTGTGTTTTGTGCTTCAATGCAGGGCATGAATGCCGTGTTTCATCCCACTATCGCGCTGTTGCAGACCAGTTCCCTCACCACGGTGGTGCAGCAGGAAATCGAGCGTGCCATTCTTGTTGGCGAATACGAACCGGGCAGCAAACTCATTGAAGCGGCGCTGGCTGAAAAAATGGGCGTCTCCCGCGGGCCGGTGCGTGAAGCCTTCCGAATGCTGGAGGAAGCTGGCCTGGTGCGCAACGAAAAAAATCGCGGCGTCTTCGTGCGTGACATTCCCATCGAGGAGGCCGTCGAGATTTTCGATCTGCGCGCCGCGATGGACGAACTCGTCGGCCGCCAGCTTGCCAGGAACATCACGCCGGCCCAACTCAAGGAAATCCGGGGCCTCGTCGACTCGATGGAAAAGGCCGTCAAGGCAGAAGACGCCTACAACTACCACCTGCTTAACCTGAAATTCCACGACCGGCTGGTGGAAATGGCAGGCAACAGCAAACTCACGGCCATCTATCGCAAGCTCATCAAGGAGCTGTCGCTGTTCCGGCGCCTGAACCTGGCCGACGGCTGGCTCATGCCGATCTCGGCCAACGAACACCGGCAGATCGTCAAGGCCATCGCCTCCGGTGACGCGGACGTCGCAGGCCGGGCCATGTATGACCACGTGATCGAGAGCAAAGAGCGCACGATTGAAAACGACCTGCGGCGACAGGCGCGCCTGCAGGCCAGCCCCGCTGCCCGTGCGGCACAGGCCAGGGCGTCGCATCTGGTCGATGACGACATCGCAAAAGGCCCAGAGAAAAACATGGACAAGGGAAGGCTCCAACGTGGCAGTCGCTGATAAAAAGACCGAAGTGAAAGTCAATGGCCGGGCGTACCGGTTGCCGACCCAGCCCGTTGTGGTGGTGTGCGTGGACGGCTGCGAGCCTGATTACCTGGCGCAGGCCGTGGCCACCGGCCACATGCCGTGGCTCAAGCGCACCCTGGCGCTGGGTTCGGGCCTGACAGGGGATTGCGTGGTGCCCAGCTTTACCAACCCCAACAACCTTTCCATCGTGACGGGCGCACCGCCCAGCGTGCACGGCATCTGTGGCAACTACCTGTTCGATACTGCCACCGACACCGAGGTCATGATGAATGACCCGAAGTGGCTGCGTGCGCCCACCCTGCTGGCGGCCCTTGCGGACGCGGGCAAGTCCCTGGCGGTGATTACAGCCAAAGACAAGTTGCGCAAGCTGCTGGGCCACAAGATGAAAGGGATCTGCTTTTCGTCCGAGAAGGCCGACCAGGTCACGCTGGAAGAAAACGGCATTGAAGACGTGCTGGGCCTGGTGGGCCAGCCGCTACCCAGCGTCTACAGCGCGGACCTGTCGGAGTTCGTGTTTGCCGCCGGCGTGAAGATCATGCAGAAATACAAGCCCGATGTGATGTACCTGTCGACCACCGACTACGTGCAGCACAAGCACGCGCCCGGCACCGACGGCGCCAATTCCTTCTACCGCATGATGGACGGCTATATGCAGCAGCTCGAAGACCTCGGGTGCGTCATTGTGCTGACTGCTGACCATGGCATGAATGCCAAGGTGGCCATGGACGGGACGCCCGACGTGATTTACCTGCAGGACTGGTTTGACAGCTGGCTGGGCGCGGGCGTTGCGCGTGTGATTCTTCCGATCACCGACCCCTATGTGGTGCATCACGGCGCGCTGGGATCCTTCGCCACGATCTACCTGCCCGAGGGCACAAACATCGAGGCCGCCCGCAAACGGCTGGCGGCGCTCAAGGGCATGGAGCTGGTACTTTCGCGTGAACAGGCCGCCGAGCGCTTCGAACTCCCGGCCGACCGGATCGGCGACATTGTGGCGGTATCCGAACGTTTCACCGTGATCGGCACATCGGTCTCACGCCACGATCTCTCTGCGCTCGAAGTTCCGCTGCGCTCGCACGGCGGCATGAGCGAGCAGCGTGTCCCGCTGATCGTGAACCGGGACTTGCCGGGCCTGAACCGCAACCGGCGTTTTCGCAATTTCGATGCCTTCGACCTGGCGCTCAATTACGCCCAATAGATATCCGGCAACAACCGCAAGAAACATGTCCGCAAATACCTCGTCCTGAAAGCCGCAGAGTGATTGACCAGTACATCCGCGACCACCAGCTCAATGCCATGCGACTGGCTGGCCGCAAGGTTGGCGCCGGCCGGACCGGTGACCGCGCGATCGAGGTGTTCGATCCGTACACGACCAAGCTGCTGGGGAGCGTGCCCAAGGCCACGCTTGAGGAAGTCCGTGAAACCTTCGCCAGGGCGCACGCCTGCAAGCCCCAGCTGAGCCGTTATGAACGAGCAGCCATCCTCAACCGTGCGGCGGCCATCGTCCAGTCGCGGTTGATGGAGGTCGCGAATCTCATCACGGCGGAGGCAGGGCTGTGCCTGAAGGACTCCATCTACGAAGCAGGCCGTGTCAGTGACGTGTTGCTCTTCGGTGCAACCGAGGTGCTCAAGGACGACGGCCAGATCTTCAGCTGCGACCTCACGCCGCATGGAAAGAAGCGCCGCGTCTACACGCACCGCTCCCCGCTCCTGGGCGTGATCACCGCCATCACGCCTTTCAACCACCCGATGAACCAAGTGGCGCACAAGGTGGTGCCCAGCATTGCGACCAACAACCGTATGGTGCTCAAGCCGTCCGAGAAAGTGCCTTTCTCTGCCCTCCTGTTCGCCGATATCCTTTATGAGGCGGGTTTGCCGCCCGAAATGCTCAGCGTGATAACGGGCGACCCGCGTGAGATTGCGGACGAATTGATCACCAACCCATTGGTTGACCTGGTGACATTTACGGGTGGCGTGGCCATCGGAAAGTACATTGCCGGCAAGGCCGGTTACCGGCGTGTGGTGCTGGAGCTGGGCGGCAACGACCCCATCATCGTGATGGAGGATGCCGATCTCAACGAGGCCTCCACGCTGGCCGTGCAGGGTTCCTATAAAAATTCAGGCCAGCGCTGCACGGCCATCAAGCGGCTCATGGTGCATGAGGCGGTGGCCGGCGAATTTGTGGAGCAGGTGCTGGCCAAGACCCTGGCCTGGAAATACGGCGACCCGGCCGACAAGGCCAACGACATGGGCACGGTGATTGATGAGCCGGCAGCCATGCTGTTTGAGTCACGTGTGAATGAAGCGGTGGCGCAGGGCGCGAAATTATTGGCGGGCAACCACAGGCGCGGCGCGCTTTACTCCCCCACCTTGATCGATCATGTGTCGCCGCAGATGACGGTAGCGCGCGAGGAGACTTTCGGGCCCGTCTCCCCGGTGATCCGCTTCAAAAACATTGACGAAGCCATCCAGATTTCGAACGGCACGGCCTACGGTCTTTCAAGCGCCGTCTGCACCAATCGCCTGGACTACATCAACCGGTTTGTCAGCGAGCTGCATGTCGGCACCGTCAATGTGCGCGAGGTGCCAGGCTATCGCCTGGAGCTCACGCCCTTCGGCGGCATCAAGGACTCGGGCTTGGGCTATAAAGAGGGCGTGCAGGAAGCGATTAAAAGCTTCACCAATCTAAAAACCTATTCGCTCCCATGGAGCTCATGATTCACCCCCGAAGCGCCTTCGGCGCCTCCCCCTTCCAGGGGGCGCAGCCTGCGGCCCGGCGAAGCCGGTTCCACGGCGGCCGCTGGCTTAAGTAGCCTTCTTCTTCAATGCGTACTGTGTAAGGAATTCACGTGCTGAACTTTGACGACATCGAACAACTCTTCAAAGAGCGCGGCGGCGAGCAATACAGCGGCGAACCCGTGACGCAACTCCAGCACGCGTTACAGACTGCGGCGCTCGGCGAAGCCGAAGGCGCGAGCGATGCGCTGGTGACCGCGGCACTGTTGCATGACCTGGGGCACTTGTTGCACGACCTGGGTGAGACACCGTCGCTGCGTGGTGTGGATGACGTTCACCAGTACCGAGCACTGCCTTTTTTGCGGGGTCTTTTCCCCGACGAGGTGCTGGACGCCATCAAGCTGCATGTGGATGCCAAGCGCTATCTGTGCGCGGCGCGGCGTGGTTACCATTCCAGCCTTTCAGCGGATTCCAAACGCAGCCTGCAGCTGCAGGGCGGCATCTTTTCAGCTGAAGAAGCGGCGCGCTTCATCGCGCAGCCCGGTGCCGGGGATGCGGTGAAGCTGCGCCTCTGGGACGATCTCGCGAAAGATGCGCACAAGGCCACGCCGCCACTGGCGCACTACCTGGCACGGGCCAGGCGCTGCACCCTTCCCGCCGCAGAGCCCTCGCTTGCCGCCTGAAATCCTGGCCCTGACCTGGCCGGTGCTGGGTGCCGTGCTGTTTGGCGCGCTGCTGCATGCAGGCTGGAATGCCCTGGTGAAGTCCAGTGCCGACAAGGCGCTGGACATGGCGGTCATTCACCTCATTGGCTCTGTGCTGGCGTTGCCGCTGGTGCTGCTGGTTGGCTGGCCGCGGGCTGAGGCCTGGCCATTCATCGGGGCGTCGGTACTGATTCACATCGGCTACTACATTGCCACCACGCGCGCCTACCAGCATGGAGACCTGGGCCTGACTTACCCGCTGATGCGCGGCGTAGCGCCGCTGCTGGTGGCGCTGTCGGCCAGTTTCACCCTGGGTGAAACGCTCACGCCGCTGGCCTGGGCAGGCATCCTGGGTATTTGCTGCGGTGTGCTGGTGCTGGGCCTGAGCCGCCACGCTCTGCATGCGCCCAAGGCTGTCGGTTTTGCGCTGGCCAACGCCGTCATCATTGCCATCTATACCGTGGTCGATGGGCTGGGTGTCCGCGCTTCAGGCAACGCCTTGCAATACGTTGGGGCTCTCTTCCTGTTTGATGGCTGGCCATTCGGCCTGCTGATGATGGCGCGGCGGGGGCGCGCCATGGGCCACTATGCGCTGCATCGCTGGCCGGTGGCCACCGG
>NZ_JBFUGX010000210.1:0-6486 GCF_056402675.1 Polaromonas sp. P3_C2
CGCCTGGACCGAGCACCGCAGGTTGCCCGTAGCGAAGCGGAGGGACGCAGACAGCAGGGTCGCCTTTTCTTTTGCTTACTTTGCTTTTGGCGAAGCAAAAGAAAAGTGAGTTGCCGCCGGGCAACCCCCGGCCAGCTACCCTCAGCAAAAACTCCCGCCGTTCGAACAAAAGTCACCTTCGTCACGGCCAGCGTGGGAGCCACGCCATGAACCTCTCCGAACCCTTCGTCCGCCGCCCGGTAGCCACCGTCCTCCTCACCATAGGCTTGGCCCTCGCAGGCATCGCCGCATTCTTCGTGCTGCCGGTCTCACCGCTGCCGCAAGTGGATTTCCCGGTGATCTCGGTCAGCGCCTCGTTGCCGGGGGCCAGTCCCTCCACCATGGCCAGCAGTGTGGCGACGCCGCTGGAGCGGCGCCTCGGCGTGATCGCGGGCGTCAATGAGATGACGTCCAACAGCAGCAACGGCTCAACCCGTGTCAGCCTGCAGTTTGACCTGAACCGGAAGATCGACGCGGCAGCGCGCGAGGTGCAGGCAGCCATCAACGCCTCGCGCGCCGACCTCCCTGCCACACTGCGCAGCAACCCGACCTACCGCAAAGCCAACCCGGCTTCGGCGCCGGTCATCATCCTGGCGCTCACGTCCAGGACGCGCTCACCGGGCCAGATTTACGACGAAGTCTCCAACCTCGTGCAGCAAAAAATCGCCCAGGTGCCCGGGGTCGGCGACGTGGAGCTTGGCGGCGGTTCGTTGCCGGCGGTGCGCGTGGAACTGCTGCCGTTTGCACTCAACCGCTATGGCGTTGCCATGGAAGATGTGCGTGCGGCCCTGCAGGCGTCGAACGCCAACCGGCCCAAGGGCGCGATCGAAGGCAACGGCCAGCGCTTCCAGATTTACTCAGGCTCCAACACCGCCAGCGGCGGGCTCAAGGCCATCGACTACCGCAACCTGGTGGTGGCCTGGCGCAACAATGCCGCCATCCGGCTGCAGGACGTGGCCGAGGTGCAGGACGGTGTGGAGAACATCAACACGCTCGGTCTTTTCAACGGCGAGCCGGCGGTGATCGTGCTGGTCACGCGCCAGCCCGATGCCAATGTGATTGCCACTGTCGACGGCGTGCGCGCCCTGATTCCCGAGCTGCAGGCCGCCTTGCCGCAGGACGTGCAGTTGCAGGTGGCATCCGACAGCACCAACTCCATCCGTGCCTCGCTGCACGAGATCGAAGTCACGCTGCTGATTTCCATCGTGCTGGTGGTGCTGGTGGTAAGCGCCTTCCTGCGCAGCGCCCGTGCCACCATCATCCCGGCCGTGGCCACCGTCGTCTCCTTGCTGGGCACCTTCGGCGTGATGTACCTGCTGGGCTTTTCACTGAACAACCTGAGCCTGATGGCGCTCACCGTGGCTACCGGTTTTGTGGTGGACGACGCCATCGTGGTGCTGGAAAACACCAGCCGGCACATCGAGGCCGGCATGGACCGTTTCAAGGCCGCGCTGCTGGGGGCGCGGGAGGTCGGCTTCACGGTGCTGTCGATCAGCCTGTCGCTCGTGGCCGTGTTTATACCGCTACTCTTCATGGGCGGACAGGTGGGCCGGCTGTTCCGCGAATTCGCGGTCACGCTGTCTGCTGCGGTGATGATCTCGCTGGTCATCTCGCTGACCACCACGCCCATGATGTGCGCCTGGCTTCTGAGGCCTGACGCGCACGAGAAGAAGCCCGGGCGTTTTGCTTTTGTGGGGCGCTGGTTCGAGCGTGCCTTCAACCGCGTGCACCGCAGCTACGAAGTGAGCCTGGACTGGGCCCTGCACAGCAAGTTGCTGGTGATGCTGATTTTGGTGGCCGTGATCGGGCTCAACGGTTTTCTCTTCGTGAAGGCGCCCAAGGGCTTCTTTCCGCAACAGGACACCGGGCAGATCAACGGCGGCCTGCGTGCCGACCGCAGCATCTCATTTCAGGCCCTCCAGGCCAAGCTCAAGCAGCTGGTCGACATCATCCGCGCCGACCCGGCCGTGGACACCGTGGTGGGTTTTACCGGTGGTTCCCGAGCGGGCGGGGGTTTCATGTTCATCAACCTCAAACCAGTGGGGCAACGCGACGTGGCCGGCCAGGCCGTGATTGCGAGGCTGCGCCCGCAGCTGGCACGGGTGACCGGGGTCAGCCTTTTCCTGAACCCCGTGCAGGACCTGCGCGGCGGCGGCCGCCAGACCAATTCGACTTACCAGTACACGCTCAAAAGCGACAACGCGGCCGACTTGCGTGTATGGGCCACACGCCTGGCGGACCAGATGAAACTGCAGCCCGCCCTGACCGACGTGGACACCGACCAGCAGGAAAACGGTGTGGAGACCATGGTCACGGTGGACAAGGAAAGCGCGGCACGCATGGGCATCAGCTCACGCGACGTGGACAACGCGCTCTATGACGGCTTCGGCCAGCGCCAGGTGGCCACGATATACGCCGAACTCAACCAGTACCACGTAATCATGGAAGTGGCGCCGCGCTACACCCGCAGCCCCGAGTCGCTGAAAGATATTTACGTACCGGCCAAGGGGGCTGGAGGCAACACAAGCAACACAACCAACAATACCGGAAGCACCGGCACCCCGGCTGCAACCACGGTGGCCACCGGCACCTCTGTGGCCAATCCATCCCTGCGTGATTCTTCGTCGGGCCAGGTCCTGAGCGCCTCGGCCAGCACCATGGTGCCCCTGTCGGCCATTGCCACCTTCAGCGAAAACCCCACCGCCGCTTCGGTCAGCCACGAAGACGGCGAGCTTTCCACCACGGTTTCCTACAACCTCGCCGATGGCAGCACGCTGAGCGACGGCCAGGCCGCGGTGCACCAGGCGGAAGCCGACATCCGGCTGCCCAACAACGTGCGCGGCAGCTTTTCCGGCACAGCGCTCAATGCGCAGCAATCGCAAAACGAGCAACCGTTGCTGATCCTGGCGGCGCTGGTGGTGATCTACATTGTGCTGGGCATCCTGTACGAAAGCCTGGTGCATCCCATCACGGTGCTGTCCACCTTGCCCTCGGCCGGTGTGGGCGCTGTGCTGGCCTTGCTGCTGTTCAAGCTGGATTTTTCCATCATCGCGCTGATCGGGCTGTTCCTGCTGATCGGCATCGTCAAGAAAAACGCCATCCTGATCATCGACTTCGCGCTGGAAGCCGAGCGGGCGCGTGGCCTATCCGCGATTGAGGCTGTGCGCGAAGCCTGTCTGCTGCGCTTTCGCCCCATCCTGATGACCACACTGGCGGCCATTCTGGGTGCGTTGCCGCTGGCCATTGGTTTCGGCGAAGGCGCCGAGCTGCGCCGCCCGCTGGGCATCGCCATCATCGGCGGGCTGATTGCCAGCCAGGTGCTGACATTGCTCACCACCCCGGTGGTCTATGTGCTGATGGACAAGCTCCGCCGGCGCAGCCCTTCCGAGCGTCAGCTCAGCCGCCACCCTGACGAGACCGACGCGCCGCCGCCCGGCGCCCCGCTCCAACTGCAATGACTGACGACGCCATGAACCACTTTTCCGACACTCACCCCGCACACCGTTCACGTTTTCAGCTTCGCCTGCTGTGCGCTGCGCTGGTGCTTGCCGTTGGCGGCTGCGCAGTCGGCCCCGACTACCAGCGCCCGGCCACGGTCGACGTGAGCACCTACAAGGAAGCGCAAGGCTGGGTTCCGGCCGCGCCCGCCGATACGCTTGAGCGCGGCCCGTGGTGGTCGCTCTTCAAGGACCCGGTACTGGACCAGCTGGCATCGCGTGTGGAGGTGTCCAACCAGAACGTGGCAGTGGCCGTTGCAGCCTACGCGCAGGCACGCGCCCTGGTGCGCGAGCAGCGGGCATCGCTGTTCCCGACGGTTTCGCTGGATGGCAGCGCCAGCCGCTCGGGCAGCAGTAGCAGCAGCAGCACGGCGGGCAACAATGTCGGTGGCCGCGTGGGCAACAACTACCAGCTCAGCATTGGTGGCAGTTGGGAACCCGATGTATGGGGCCGTCTGGGCCGCACCGTGGACGGCGCGAAAGCCAGCGAACAGGCCAGCGCCGCCGACCTGGCTTCGGCCAAACTGTCGGCGCAGGGTGAACTGGCGACCAATTATTTGTCCTTGCGCCAGACAGACGCACAAAAAGTGCTACTCAAGGACACGATTGACGGCTACAAGCGCGCGCTGGACATCACGCAGAACCGCTACAACGCCGGCATCGCGGCCAAAACCGATGTGCTGCAGGCGCAAACACAGCTGGCCAACGCGCAGGCCGACGACGCCGGCCTGGTGCGCCAGCGCGCCCAGCTGGAGCACGCCATTGCGGTGCTGGTCGGTGAAGCGCCCGGCAATTTCTCGATTGCCCCTGTGGCCTGGAATCCTTCAGTGCCTGACGTGCCGGTCGGCATACCGTCCGAGCTGCTGCAGCGCCGCCCCGACATTGCCGCCGCCGAACGCCGCGTGGCCTCTGCCAATGAACAGATCGGCATCGCCAAGAGCGCTTATTACCCCAGCCTGTCGCTGAGCGCCTCGGCCGGCCAGGGCGCCAGCCGGGTGGCGGACCTCTTCAAGGCTTCCAGCAGCGTCTGGTCCATCGGCATCTCGGCCGCGCAAGTGCTCTTCAACGCCGGGGCTACCGGCGCCCGCGTGGAGGGCGCCGAGGCCTCTCACCAGCAGGCAGTGGCGCGTTACCGCCAGGCCGTGCTGGCGGCCTTTCAGGACGTGGAAGATCAGTTGTCGGCAACCCGTGTACTGCTGACCCAGCAGGAGCTGCGCCGCCAGGCGTCGCAGGCAGCCGACCAGGTCGAGCAGCAGGTACTCAACCGCTACCGCAGCGGCCAGGTGAGCTACACCGAAGTCATCACCGCCCAGGCCACCGCGCTGAGCGCGCGCCGTGCACTGGTGCAAGCCATGGCCRACCGCCAGACCACCGCGGTGGCGTTGATCCAGTCGCTGGGCGGGGGTTGGCAAACGGGGCAATAAATTGCATCACCCAGCGGACCCAACAGCGTGCCGCGTTTATGCGGTGTGTTCAAGCGCCTGGCCATCGGAACAGCTCAGGCCCCCGCAACCGTGTATGGTGTCCTTGGGCAAAGCTTGCGGCATGCTCACCACCCCCGTGAGCGGGTCGTAGCCAATACCGCGTAGATGCAGGGCCAGCGCGGCATCCATGGTCTGCGCATGCTGCGGAAACCACAGAGCGAGCTCCCTTGCCATATGGCGCAAAGACGTGAAATCCCCGGCCTGGGCCATGAGCAAGCCTTCTCGCATGACCTGCAGCACCACCTTGTGCTGCACAGTGTGGCAATTGGAGGATGAAAACCGCGTGTCCAGCATCCACCGGTCTTCGCGGCTGAAGTGCTCATCGGTGTGGTCCACCAGCGCTCGCCAGTGGCCCGGCAACGCATCATCCGCCGCGTTTTCTGCCTGCGCAAGCAACTCGACAAACTCCCGGTGAGTGTCATCCATCAGGGGTAGTCCGAGCACGAGGGCGTCAGACCATTGAAGATTCGGCATGTGTGCTTCCAATGTTGGCAATACGCCAAGCGTAAGCAATGGCACGGGGCAACAGCTTGATCCAGGTCATGGAGCGTTCATCCGCCGCTACACACGCCAACTTCAATTTCTGTTCTTCGCCGGCATTGACGCCATATTTAGCAGCGGCCGGCACTCATCCCATGGACCAAGGCCCGAAATTTTCAGAAAATTTCTCTGCGGTGGCTTGCCATCGGCCTCCGGCAGCTATTTCTGGTGCAGCGCCGCCAGGAAAAACCCCGCGGCGTCGCTGAGCGGCCTGTCCTTGCGGGTGATGGAGCCAAACGCTTCCATCTTGTGCTGGATAAAGCAGGGCAATATCTTGAGCAGACCGTGCCGGGCGTAGTGGTCGGCAATCGACTGCGGCATGACGCCCACCATGTCGGTTTCGGCAATCAGGTTGGTCGTCGTGAGGATGGACGCGGTTTCGATCAGGCCCTTGGGCGTGGGCGCCTGCAGCATGCGGAACTCCTGCTCCAGCACCTCACGCATCGGGCTGCCCTTGGGCTGCAATATCCACGGGTAGTCCAGCAGGCTGGCAAACTTCACCGCCTTTTTTTGCCCCAGCGGATGGTGCACACCCGCCACCACCACCAGCGCCTCGTTTTCAAGCGGGGTGAAAGCGTAGTCCGYCCGGTGCTCGTCGCGAATGCGCCCGATGGCAACGTCGAGAACGCCTTCGCGCAGCAGCTCGAACAGCCGGTCGCTGGTGTCCAGCATGACGTCGACCGACAGCAGCGGATAGGCTTTCTTGAGCGTGATGATCGCGTGCGTCAGCAAATTCGGAGAAGGTGCCATGATGCTGCCGATCGACACCCGACCCGAGCTGCCCAGTTGCAGTTCGGCCAGTTCACGCGTCATGGACTCGACCGAACCGCGCATGCCGCGGAAATAACGCAGCACGCTGGCGCCGGCCGGCGTGAGCTTCTGCCCGCGCCCCACCCGCTCGAACAGGCGCTGGCCCAGCGCAGACT
>NZ_JBFUGX010000211.1:0-6470 GCF_056402675.1 Polaromonas sp. P3_C2
GGTCTGGAGTACCGACTCCTGGCTGGCGCCGGAAACCACCACCACATAGCGCACGTCAGGCGCTCCCATATCGGCACGCAGGCTTTCATCCAGCGCCACATCGGCTTGCGAGACCGGGCTGAGCGAGGAAATCTTGTCGTTGAACAGGCTGGCGTGATTTCCCGCAAGGACGGCACAGGCGGCTATCAGCAGGGCCGCGGCAGGCCATCGCAACAAGGCCGCATGTTGCACCAGCCCCTCCAGCGCCCGCCCGATGGCCGACACATCATGGATGCGGAAATGGYGCGGTAGCAGATGCGGCAGTACATAGCGGGTCACGGCGGCGGCCACGACCAGGCCGGCAATCGAATACAGGCCGAGTTGCGCCAGGCCCGGAAAGCCCGAAAACAAGAGAGAGGCAAAGCCGGCTATGGAGGTCAGAACGCCGAGCCGGACGGTCGGCCAGAAGCGCTTGACCCAATGCGCCTGGTCGGCGCCTGCATCTTCGGACTGCACAAAAAGATAGATGGAGTAGTCCACAGCTTCGCCGATCAGCGCTGTGCCGAAGCCCAGCGTGATGCCGTGCACCGACCCAAAACCCAGGCTGACTGCGGCAATCCCCGCCAGCGCGCCGCTCAGCACGGGCAAAAATCCGAGCAAAAGGGCGCTGACAGAACGGTAAACCAGCAGTAACAGCGTCGCGATCAGCACCACGCTGATCAGCGAGAGGTGGCTCACCTGGCTTTGAATGGTTTCGCGGGACGTGACCGAAAATACGCCAGGGCCTGTCATGACGAAGCTGGCACCAGCTGAGGAACCGCCCGCCGCATCGAAGGCCTGGCGAATCGCGGCCATGGCACGTTGCTGGGCATCGGTGTCAGAGCCTGCTGCGTGGGTCTGCAGCAGCATCAGTGCCCGCTTGCCGTCACGGGAAGTCCAGGCGCCATGGGCCTGTTGCGGCTGGCTTCCGCCGTTGAGCTGGCCCAGCAACTGCACCATTTCGCCGGTAGGGTCGCGGGGCAGCAGGGCCTTGACCATCAGTCCTGCGGGCGAARCGAGCAATTCGATGCTGTCAGTGAGGGCCGTGTGCAACCCATCCGCGCTGAATCGTTCCGGCGTCACTGAAGGGCTCAGCAGATAGCGATGGTTGAGCAGGAAATTGCGGTCCCGCTCGCTATTGACGGGTTCGCCATTCGCCACGCTGGCAAAAGTGGAATCGGTGCGCAGCTGCTGCGCCATTTTTTTGGAAAGCGCTGCACGTTGAGGGGCGTCGGAGCCTTCTATGCCTACCAGGACAAGGCGCGAGGCCAGGCCCTCGGTCAGCTGGTCCATCAGCAGTTGTTGCTCGGGTGTGGGAGTACGCGGCAAAAACGCCGACAGGTCGGTCGTGAACTGTGTGCGGCTGATGACAATGCCGCAACCGATCAGGAATGCCAGCCATACCGCAATGGCTGCCATGCGGCCGCGTGCGCCGTTCATCACGGGGTGGCCACTTGCTCGATGGTCATGGTGGAGCTGTCGCCATCGGCTTGGGCGATGTCGATGTTGCGCAACTGGTCACGCACACCCGTAATGCGGATGCGTTGGATCACCGCCTGCATTTTGGGATCGACGGGCTGCAATTGCAGGGTCCAGCGTTCGGCCGTGCCTTCGAGGCTGAGCCGGTAGTTGCGCTCTAGGGCGCTGCGGTCGCCCGCCAGGGTGCCGCGAATGCTGTCAATGAATGCGGCCAGCTCGGGGTACGCCTGGAGCCGTAACTGGTATTTTTGCTTCCCGCGTTCAATCACCAGTTCTCCGCCGTTCACCACCATGGATTCAGGCTTCGGTTTGAGCGTCCGCTTTTCCAGCCGGTCTGGCGCGGTATAGAGCAGTTCCCCGGACGATTCCACCGGTTTGTCGAGCAACGCAATGCTCTTTTTTTCGACGAAGGTGGCGCGGCCCGACTTGGTTTGCGCCAGCGAATCCATCAGTTGCTGAAGGTCCCAGGCGGCCAGCGCTGCCGGGCTCAATGCGGCCAACACCAGACCCACCACAACTGCGGCCAGCGCGAAGACGGGCCGTGACGGCTGTTGCGTGATGTGCGATGAGGCGGGGGTGGATGTTTGCTGAATAAGGTGTGTCATATGCTCAGGTGTTTTGTTCGGGCTGGCCGGACTGCCGCGGCGCAGGTCGCCAGAAATCAAAAAAATTGAACCAGTTGTAAGGCGCGCTGCGGCAGTATTGCGCCATCAGTGCAGCATAGCGCGTCATGGCGGATTGCACCGCCGCTGTGCGGCCGCGCGAAGGTAGCGTCGAGAAATCCGCCAGAGGTTCGAAATGAATGTCATAACGATTGCCGCCGCGGTACAGCCCCGTCATGAACAACACGGGGCGTTTCAGGATGGCGGCCATGCGAAAAGGACCCAGCGGCAGCTCGGCGGCGTCTCCGAGGAACTCGATGGAATAGGTGTCGTCCTTGCCCAGTGACCGATCACCCAGCATGCCGACGACGGCACCCTCATCCAGCAGTTCGTGCACCCTGATCATGGAATCGATATGTCCCAATGCCACGACGTCCAGCTGCGCTTTGGGATTGATGGCGCCCATCGCCGCGTTGATTTTCCGCGCGTTTTCCTCGTACATCACCATGGCAATGCGCAGGCCCGGTTGCTGGCGCCCGATGGCCCGCAGAACTTCAAAACTGCCCAGATGGGCGCCGATGAGGAACACGCCTCTTCCGTCAGCCACCACCTTGTCGATCAGTTGCTGGTTGTGCACCCGGATATCAAACAGCTCGAAGCGGTCATTCAGCAGGTAAACACGGTCGTGAATGGCAGAAGCAAAACTCAGGAAATGCCGGAACAGATGACGCCAGCCGACCGCAGCGGGCGACGGCAGGTCGAACACGCGCCGCAAGTAGTTTCGCGACGTCCGGCGCGCCGCCGGCGCGAAAATAAGGAAATAGGCTGCAATCCCGTAAAGGACGATGCGGCTGGCGCTACGGCCCAGGTTCAGCGAGATCCAGGTCATGACACGCAGCATGAAGCCGTTGCTGCGTTCCGGGAGCTGCTGCCATTCGGCGCCGGATGTCGCATTGGCTCCGCGTGGCGTGTTCATGGCTGCGGCGATAGCAGCAAGGTTCCGGTGGCAACTTTTCGGTCGCCGCTGGAAATGTCAAAGCGCGTGCTGCCGGAGGCGGCGGTGCTGCAGGAGATGGTCAGCGTCTCACCGGGCCCCACCGTGCTGAGGAATTTCGCCGAGCTGATCTGGCAGACCTCCGGGGCATGGCCGGTACGTGCGTGTTGTACCGCGTGTATGGCGGCGTCGAGCAACACCACACCGGGAACAATGGGTGTACCGGGGAAATGCCCGGCAAGCGCCGGATGGTCAGGGGCGATGGAAAACCGGGTTTCGCCCGGAACGGGAGATTTCTTTTGAAGATGGTCGCGCGCCAGGGTAACCAGCGTATCGCGCGGCAATTTCCCGGTGCTGTTGCGTGGCAGGCTGTCGAGCAGCACGAGGGGCCGCGGGATGAAGATGGCGTCAATCCGCTCCCTCAGTGCCGCCAAAAGGGCCGGCGCCGTCAGGCCCGGCGCCACAACGAAAGCCATCAACCGTACCACGGTGTCGCCGGAACCCTCGTCCGGCATGAAGAAGGCGCCGTCCATCACGCCCGGTATGGCGTGGAGCTGATGGTTCAGGTAGCCCAGCGAGCTTCGCTTGCCCGCGATATTGATCAGGTCGGCAGTCCGGCCGTGCAAAAGAAATTGTGTGTCCGACACCGACTCCAGTTCATCGGCCAGCGGGGTGGGTTGGTCGACATGGCCGCCTGAGGCCCAGGTCTGGCCTTGCCTGATGCTCAGCGTGACGTCCGGAAAGAGTGTCCACGCCAGGGCCTCGGTCATGCGTCGCGTGGCGATTTGTCCCGTTTCGGTGGAGCCGTAGATTTCCAGCAGAGGAACCTGCAGCCGGGCTTCGGTGGCCAATGCCAGCTGGGGTGGCAGGGGTGCCGTGGCGGACAGCACGAGGTCAACCTGCGGAATGTCCAGGCCTGAAGCCAGCAGCGCTTTCAAATGCACGGGCGTGGTCACCAGCATGCGGGGGCGCTCCGCTTGCGCCAGTGCGGCGCAGATATCGGCCGGATAAAACGGATGGGCAGCCACCAGAATGGCGCCACTTTGCAGCGGCAGCAACACGGTGGACTCGAAGCCGAACATGTGCTGCGGAGGCACTGTCGCCACGATGCTGTGCTTGCGGCCATCCAGCAAGCCGAGCCGGTCGGCTTCAGCCCGCGCGCTGCGAACCAGCCCGCCCCAGCTTTTCCGGTGCGCCACCGGCGTGCCGGTCGAGCCGGAGGTGAACATGATGGTGGCAATGCGCGATGCGGGAATTTGCGGAATATCGCACTGCATGCCAGTTGCGGCGCCTGGCGGACGTGGCGTCATCGCATCCGTCCAGCTCAGTAACGGCAGGGCCAGGGACTGTGGCTGGTCCGCGAGGCAAAACACGTCTGGTGCAAAGCTGCGGACCTGTTTCACCATTTCCGGYGTCAGCGTGGGTGGCAGCAGGCTGACCTTGTCTGCCAGCAGGGCGGCCGCCATACCCACGGCAAACCGGTAGCGGTCTGCGCAGACATTGAGAACATGCTTGCCTGAGGGCAGGGCCGCCGCAAGCTGCCTGACATCGGTCAGAAAATGTTCAACGGTAACGGCCTGGCCATGGCTGCAAGCCACAACGTCTTCAGCCCGGGTGTGCGAGATCAGCGGAAACGTCGTCATGGCCGGCGCGCGCGGCTTTCTGCGGAAGCCTGCCGGTAGGCGCGAATGGCCTCCAGCGGACCGGCACGATCTGCTGCCGGCAATGCGTAGCAGCGAACGGCATATTCCGCTGCAAACATCAGTGCGAGCAGGGGAATGCCCAGAAGATTGGCAAAAGTGGACCACACAGTAATGGGCGCCAACCAGAACAGCAGCAATGAAAAGCCCGCAATGATTCCGAAATACAAGGCCCACGCCAAGGTGGCCGACCGCGTGTAAGAAACAAGCGCAGGCGAAAGCTCGCCATGCACGATGCGGGCAAATTGCGCAATCATCGGTGTGCGGCCGCGCACGAGTGTCCGGCCGAAAGTTCCGCACAGCAGGGCATATGTGCCCGCATGCTGAAGCAGGAAAACCCAGTTGTAATGGGTGATCAGCCATTCCCTGAACAGATAAAACCCGAGGCAGGCTACACCACAAAGGGCCAGCATGACAGGGCGCTGCGGTGAACGCCAGGCCAGGACAACGGCCAGCACCAGCAGCGGAAGCACGGCGACCAGCGCCTCAAGCAAGCCCGGCGCCGTCGATGCCGCGGCCAGATGGGAAAGCACAGCGTAGCCGATTCCCAAAGCCGCGATGCCGCCCCAGCGACAGGCTTGGGTAAACCGTGTCGCCAGCACAGCTGTCACTGGGTTCGCCAGGCGGCAATATGGTCGCCCAGGCTTCGCAGCGAATGAAAGATGGCGTGGTTGTCTTCGTGGTCCGCCCTGAGCTGCAGGCCATAGTGTTTGGAGACAACCAGCGCAATTTCCAGGATGTCGATGGAATCCAGCCCCAAGCCGTCGCCGTAGAGCGGTTCGTCGGGTTGTACATCGTCGGCGCTCACCTCAAGGTTGAGGGCGCTCACCACCAGTTCCGCGACCTCGCGCAGCAAGGCTGCATCAGCCGATGTGGAAGAGGTTTTTACGGTGGATTCAGGCATAGTTTTATTACTAGTTATTACCAGGTGCGAAAACAGTTCGGTCGGGGCCGCTGCGTGCATGCGACTCCCTGCGCAGTGCGGAAATTTTAGCTGAGGCTATACGGCTCAAGCCTTCATCGCGGCCTTTGCCTACAACGGCTGGTGCTAGAAGGGTGCGTCCGGTGTGGTGTTGGCACGTACCGCGGAGGACTTGATCTTTTTGGCGGTCAGCTTTGGTTTGTCTGCGGGCTGGGCGGTGGCGTCGGCGGTCTCGGTGCTCATAGTGTCTTCCTGCAGGGCCTGCCGTACCGTGGCTTTGTCGCCGGCGCCAGCAAATTTGCTGTATTTACCCAAAGTGGCCACCATCTGCCCGTAAATGCGCGGATTGCCGGCCACACATTCGCCGTGGTCAATGAAGTCAGCCTCGCCGGTAAAGTTGCCGATCAGGCCGCCGGCCTCGGTAACCAGCAGCGAGCCGGCCGCCACGTCCCAGGGCTTGAGGCCGGTTTCAAAAAAGCCGTCGCTGAAGCCAGCTGCCACGTAGGCCAGGTCCAGCGCCGCAGCGCCCGGGCGGCGCACGCCGGCGCACTGGCTCATGACTTCACCGAGCATGTTGAGATAGCTTTTGAGCTTGTCACCGGGGCGGTAGGGGAAACCGGTCGAGATCAGGCATTCCTGCAGCCGGGTGCGCTTGGCTACACGGATGCGGCGGTCGTTCATGTAGGCGCCGCGGCCTTTGGTGGCGCAAAAAATGTCGTTGCGGGTGGGGTCATACACCACGGCCTGCTCGACCT
>NZ_JBFUGX010000212.1:0-6453 GCF_056402675.1 Polaromonas sp. P3_C2
GCCTTTGAGTCCACCCAGCGGCTGGTGCTCATCGCCGAAGACTCCGAAGGCGTGGTGGTCGGCATGGACCTGACTTTCTCGGGTTTCCCGATAGGCCGCGTCAAGCGCATCGAGCTGGCCAGYGACGGCAAGGCCCGCATATTGGTGGATGTGGCCGCCAAGGACGCCCACTGGCTGCGCACCACCAGCGTCTTCACGCTGGTACGCGGCCTCGTCGGCGGCACCAACATCCGCGCCTACACCGGCTTGTTGAACGACCCGCTGCTGCCCGACGGCGCGGAACGCACGGTGCTGCTGGGCGATGCGGCCGGCGAAGTGCCCAAAGTGATCGCTGCCGCCAAGGACCTGATTGAAAACCTCAACACCCTGACGGGAAGCGGCGGTGCGGTGGGTACCAGTCTGGCCAACCTGCAGACGCTGACGGAGCGGCTGAACGGGCCGGGCGGTGCGTTGACAGTGTTGCTGGGCAGCGAGGCCGAGGCCAAAAAGTTTGCCGCCACGCTGGAGCGCACCAACTCGCTACTCACCAAACTCGACGGGCTGGCCGCCAAGACCGACACCCAGGTGTTCGGCGACAAGGGACTGATGCCCGAAACCCGGGCCACCGTGGTTCAGCTCAACGCCATGCTGGGCGAGGCCCGCACCAGCCTCAAGAAAGTGGATGCATTGCTGCAGGACGCCCAGGCCGTCACCCGCAACGCCAAAGATGCCACTGACGACCTGGGCGTGCTGCGCGCCGACGTGGAAGCCAGCCTGCGCAAGGTTGAGGGGTTGATCAACGAAATCAGCCGCAAATGGCCTTTCGCCAAAGACGCCCGCGATGCGGAGATGAAGCTGCCATGAAGAACATCTTTACGTATGCCGCCGCGCTGACTTCGGCCTTGCTGCTGGCCGCCTGTGCCGGCGGCCCGCAACCGCCCGACTGGCAACTCGAGGCCAAAGGTTCGATGGACCGCTCTGTGGCCGCCTACATGGAAGGCAACAGCCGCGTCGAGATGGCCGAACTCGGGCGCGCCCGCACGCAGCTGACACGCTCCGGCCGGGCCGAACTGTTAGCCACCGCCGAGCTGCTGCACTGCGCCACCCGGGTTGCCAGCCTGGTGCTGGACGAGCCCTGCACCGGTTTTGAGAAACTGCGCGAAGACGCCACCGACGCCCAGCGCGCCTACGCTGATTACCTCAAGGGTCAGGTGCAGCCGCAGGGCATTGCCTTGCTGCCTGAAGCGCAACGCCGGGCGGCGGCTGGTGACGTCGGTGCTGTGGCGGCCATTGCCGACCCGTTGTCGAAACTGGTGGCTGCCGGCGTGATGCTGCAGGCCGGTAAAGCCAGTCCTGCCGTGATCACCCAGGCGATTGATACGGCGTCTGTGAAAGGCTGGCGCCGGCCGCTGCTGGCCTGGCTGGGCGTTCAGCTGCGACGGGCAGAGCAGGGTGGCGACACCCAGGAAGCTGCAAAGCTGCGGCGCCGCATCGAGCTGACGCAGGGCATGCCTCCTGCACCGGTGAAGTCGCAAACGCCCTGATCCTTGTCCCGTTTTGCCTTGAGAGAAACAACCGTGAGCTACCGCCTCAGGCTTTACGCCTATGAAGACGCCTCCGCAGAAGAGCTGCAGGCCGCTGAGCAACGCTTCCGAACGGCGGTGGAAACCGAGCTGGGAGACGAAAGCCTGGTCTGGCCGGTGTACGCGGCCTACATGAAACTGGTGGCGACTTACGGCGAAGCGCCGGCCGAAGATGTCCTGTCAAGCGACGAACTGGAAATCTTCAACCAATGGCAGGCGGCCGAGCTGGCTGCCGTGACGGCCGCGCTGGGACCGAACCGGTATATGGGCGACGCGCAGTTTGAAATCCGCCCCGCCTGAAAGGGAGCGGACCTGAAGCGTTCAGGGCGAGCGGCTCAGCCGAGGCGAGGCCAGCGCCCGCAACTGGTCGGAAATGGCGGTGTCAACGCTCTTGAGCTGTTTGAGGAGTTGCGCTTTCTCCAGCGCGGCGTGCAATTGCTGCAAGTCCTTGCTGCTGGTGGTGGCCTTGATCTGGGCCAGCGCTGCCGGGGTGTTGCCGGTTTTCAGCACCGCCAGCATCTTGCTGACCCATTCACTCGTTGCAGGCTTTTTGGGGTTCATGCGCCATTGTAGGTTTGCTATTAAAAAAATAGCTGCTCGCGCTTGACCACATTGCGCTGGCGGCCGATTTCATGGTGGATTTTGCGGGATTCTGCCTCCAGGGCTTGACCTTGAGTGCACTCAAGGTATTCCAATCCTTTCAGGGCCCTGGCAATGTTGCCGGCCTTTACCCACTTCATACCCACTTCGCAGTCGATGCGAAGAAGCCTTCAAGGAGTTTCATCATGAGTGCAGCACCCACCACCGACATCACAGCGGCCAACCGCCTGCGCATGCAGGAGGTCATGGCTGAACTGGACAAAGGCAACGGCCAGGCATTTGTCGACGCCATGGCAGACGATTTCTGCTGGACCCTTGAGGGCAGCACGCCCTGGTCGCGCACCTACCGCGGCAAGCAGGCCGTCGTCACCGAGCTGCTGCGGCCGCTGTTTGCCCAGTTCGCCACGCCCTATGTCAGCACCACAGAGCGCGTCATGGCCGACGGCGACATGGTCGTCATCGAGTTCCGCGGGCAAGTTACCACCCATGCCGGCAAGGCCTACAACAACCGCTATTGCTATGTTTGCCGCATGGAAGGCGGGCAAATGAAAGAGCTGACGGAGTACTTCGACACCGCCCTGGTGAGCGCTGCGCTGGAGGCGCCCGCGTTGGCCGCCTGAGCCGTTATACAGTCGGGCATGGCTGAAAGTTTTCTGATCGGGCAACTTGCCGCACGCACCGGGCGCAGCGTGCACACCATACGCTGGTATGAGGCACAGGGTCTGATCCCCGGCGTGACGCGCGACGCCGGCGGCCGACGCGTCTATGGCGATCTGCACATCAGCTGGCTGGACCTGATGGACCGGCTGCGGCGCACCGGCATGTCGATTGCCGAAATGCGGGAGTACACCGCGCTGGTCAAGCAGGGCAGCAGCACGCTCAGGCAGCGGCAGGCGCTGCTGGCCGCGCACCGCGCGCAGGTCAAGGACATGATTGCCGAATGGCAACTGGCACTCAAGCTGCTGGACAGCAAGATCGACTTTTACGGCGAGTGGGTGGCGTCGGGCAAACGCCCCGCCGTGAAGGTGGCTGAGCGTGCGGGTGTTGCGCTTGCGTCGCGGCCCAAAGAAAAATCGCGCCGGCCTGGAAAAACCTAGCGGCCGCCCGCTTTGCCGGCCGGACTGTCCAGCCCGTTCAGCAATAGGCGCAGGCCCGCCAGCGCCGCGTCAGCGCCGTCCATCTGCGCCCGTACGATGGCGCCGTCCACTGCCAGCGCGGCTGCCCGCGCCGCCTCTGCCTGGCCCGCGCCACCGGGCAGCAAATCGGCAATGACCTGCTGCATGTCCTGCTTGTGCCGGCGTGCAATGTCTGCCACACCCGGCAGGGTGCCGCCCACTTCCGCCACGGCGTTGATGAAAGCGCAACCGCGAAACGCCGGGTCGGCAAACCATTCGGCCATGGCCTGCACCAGCGGCGCCAGCCCGCCGCCGGGTCGCGCGCCATGGCGGCCCAGCGCGTCGACAAACCAGCCCATCCAGCGTTCATGCCGGTAGTCCAGGAAGGTGCGGATCAACTCGTCCTTGCTGGGAAAGTGCCGGTAGAAGGTGAGCTTGGCCACGCCCGACTCGGCAATGATGCGGTCGATGCCGGTGGCGCGCAGGCCGTCGCGGTAGAAAAGTTCGTGTGCCGTGACGAGGATTCGCTCGCGTGCGGGGAGGGTGGAGAGGTCCATGGCGTCATTGTAGATGCGACATAGACAGATCTGTCTACATGTGACAGAATTTCATCAAAGTAGACAAATCTGTCTACATCTGGTTTTCTGCCCATTTCGCCCATTTTGTTCAACCCCAGGAGATCTTCATGGAATCACGGCCACCGCTTCCCCCCTTTACGTTTGAAACCGCCGTGCAGAAAGTCCGTGCCGCCGAAGACGGCTGGAACACGCGTGAGCCGCAGCGTGTTTCCATGGCCTACACGCCGCAAAGCAAATGGCGTAACCGCGCCGAGTTCGTCACGGGGCGCGAAGAAATCGCGGGCCTGCTGTCGCGCAAATGGGTGCGCGAGCTGGACTACCGCCTCATCAAGGAACTCTGGGCCTTTGGCGGCAACCGCATTGCCGTGCGTTTTGCCTACGAGTGGCACGACGATGCGGGCAACTGGTTCCGCTCCTACGGCAATGAAAACTGGGAGTTCGACGGGAACGGCCTGATGGCCGTGCGCCACGCCAGCATCAACGACCTGCCCATCAAGCCCGCCGAACGCAAGTTTCACTGGCCGCTGGGGCGCCGGCCCGACGACCATCCGGGCTTGAGCGACCTGGGTTTGTGAGCGGGCGGTAAAATCCGGGTCCGAGGCGCACCGTGTTATTTGAAGGCGGTGCGTACACCTGAATTTGCCCCTGGCCCCGCTGCCGGGGTGCCCGACCCGAGTGACCTGCGTTTTGATTGACTCCCGCACCCTGCCGGCCGGCCCGGCCGATGAATCTCTCCACGACACCCCGCCAAACATCCAGGAGCCGCGCCTTTGGTGCGGTGACGGCTGGACGGCCAAGGTCATCAAGAACGAAGACGACGACGGCTGGGCTGTCGCCATGATCAAGGACGGCGAACCCGAGCCCGCGCTGGTCGGCCCGTGGACCATGGGCCGCGACAAGAAAAATCCCAAGCCGCTGGATGGCCCGGCTTTCAGCACGCTGGTCAAAACTGCTTCCGAATTTGTGCGCAGGCATGAGCAACAGCTGCATGCCACGCTGCACCAAAGCATCACCGTGACGGCCAATGCAGCGCGCATCACGGTTTCGCTCGACATCGTTCCGGACGAAGACAACCCGCACGGCCTGCTCAGCGCCGCCGACGAAACGGGCGAAGAGCTCGCGCAGGTGCGCGTGGCGCCGTCCTTCAAGCTCAACCGCGCCAGCGCCGTGGCGTGGGCCGAAAGCGGCTTCGCCAAGCCGGCCGGGCGGTGAGCGCCGCGTCCAGCGCCTGCGGGATCGACTTCGGCACCTCCAACTCCACTGCGGGCTGGAGCCGGCCCGGGCAAGCCGCGTTGCTGACGCTTGAAGACGGCAAACCGACGCTGCCGTCGGTGGTGTTTTTCCATGCCGAAGACGAGCACGTCAGCTATGGCCGGGCGGCGCTGGCCGATTACCTGGCCGGCCATGAAGGCCGCCTGATGCGTTCGCTCAAAAGCCTGCTCGGCACGGCCATGATTGATGAGCACACCGAGGTCGCCGGCCGCGCGCTGCCGTTTCGTGTGCTGCTGGCACAGTTCATTGGCGAGCTCAAGCACCGCGCTGAAAAAGCTGCAGACCAGCCCTTCAACCAGGCCGTGCTGGGCCGCCCCGTATTTTTTGTGGATGACGACGCTGCGGCTGACAAACGGGCTGAAAACACGTTGGCCGAAATCGCGCACGCGGTGGGCCTCAAAGAAATTGCCTTTCAGTACGAGCCGATTGCGGCGGCGTTCGACTACGAGTCGCAGATCAGGCGTGAAGAGCTTGTGCTGGTGGTTGACATTGGCGGCGGCACCTCGGACTTCGCGCTGGTGCGCCTGTCGCCCGAGCGTGCCCGCAAGGCAGACAGGCGTGATGATATTTTGGCCAGCGGCGGCGTGCACATAGGCGGCACCGACTTCGACAAATACCTGAGCCTTGCGAGCGTGATGCCCACGCTGGGCCTGGGCAGCCTGCTTCACAGCGGGTTGCAGGTGCCATCGGCCCAGTACTTCAACCTGGCAACCTGGCACACCATCAACCAGGTCTACAGCAAGAAGTCGTGGACGCAGATCAGCGATATCCGGCGCGGCGCAATCGAGAAAGACAAACTGGACCGCCTGCAAAACCTGGTGCGCGAACGGGCAGGGCACTGGCTGGCCATGCAGGTGGAAGCGGCCAAGATCGCGCTTTCTGACGCGCCTGAAACCACCATGGACCTGGGGCGCATTGCACCGGGCGAGACCTTGACCCTGCACCGGCCCGATTTCGACGCGGCCATCAGTGAACTGGTCGGCACCGTGGCGCGTACCGTGATGGGGCTGGTCAAGGACGCGGTTGTCAACGCCGACGACATTGATACCGTATTTTTCACCGGCGGCTCCAGCGGCGTGCCTTTGCTGCGTGAGCAAATTTCAGCATTGCTGCCGCAGGCACGCAGTGTGGAAGGCGACCGTTTCGGCAGCATCGGCGCCGGGCTGGCGCTGGATGCAGCGCGCAAATTTGGTTAGGGGCTGTGTTCTGATGCCATGCGCTTGGCTTACAGCAGGTTCATGAATTGCTGCAAGGCTTCGCCGGGATGCTCGTCGCGCCGGCGGATAAAAAGTGTTTTGACGGCGTATTTCTTGCCGGTCGATGGAT
>NZ_JBFUGX010000213.1:0-6412 GCF_056402675.1 Polaromonas sp. P3_C2
AGAGCGCGAAGGGCTGGTCGCTCTGTGTGAAGCCACACTGGACACACCACCCCGCCAGCCGCAGTTGCCGRCCCGCAGCGCGCCCGACATCCTGTTTTATCGGGGCTTGCCGCTGACGCGGGAAGACGGCACGCTGCTGGGCGCGCTTGCGGTCATGGACAAGGTCGCACGAAGCCTCAGCGCCGACCAGGAAGAGGATCTCGAAACGCTGGCGGGCCTTGCTGCCGGGCAACTGGTCGCGCAGCACAGCCACGCACTGCAGGCCACGCAGCAGACTGAAGAAGAGGCCCATCGGCTGGCCACTCGCCTGGGCATCACCCTGGAGAGCATCACCGAAGGGTTTTATACGCTGGATACGCAGTGGCGCTTTACCTATCTCAACCGGGAGGGTGCCCGGCTGCTCGGCCGCCCCAGCAAAGACTTGCTGGGAAAAAGCATCTGGAAGGAATTTCCGGGCGCCATCAATACCTCGTTTTCCGAGCAGGTCCGGGCCGCGGTTGCGGGCAACTACCAGGTGGAATTTGAGGCCCTGTATGCACCGCTGGACAAATGGTTCGAGATCCGCGCCTACCCGTTTCCGGATGGGGTCGCCATCTACTTTCGTGACGTCAGCGAACGGCGCAAGGCCAGGGAGCAGCTCATGCTGCTGGAAACGAGCATCTCCCGCCTCAACGATATCGTGCTCATCGCGGAAGCGGTCCCCTCCGGGAAGCCGGGCTTGCGCATCATCTTTGTCAACAATGCCTTCGAACACCATACCGGCTATAGCCCGCAAGAGGCCATGGGTCATTCACCGCGCCTTCTATGCGGGCCGTTGACCCAACGCAGCGAGCTGCAGCGCATCAGCGCCGCCTTCCAGAAGGGCGAACCCGTTCAGGCCGAGCTCATCACCTACAAAAAAAACGGCAGGCACTTCTGGATGGAAGTCGACATCGTGCCGGTCGCCGATGACGCCGGTGTGTTCTTTACCCATTGGGTTGCCGTGGGGCGGGACATCACGCGCCGCAAGGTGGCGGAGAGCGAAATCAAGCATCTCGCCTTCTACGATCCGCTCACACAATTGCCCAACCGCCAGTTGCTGATGGACAGGCTCCAGAAGGCGCTTACCCACAACTACCGGCATCCGCGCGAAGCGGCGCTGATGTTCATTGACCTGGACAATTTCAAGACACTCAACGACACCATGGGCCACCAGAAAGGCGACCTGTTGCTGCAGCAGGTTGCCAAGCGCCTTGCGGCCTGCCTGGAGCCGCCCGACACGGTGGCGCGCCTGGGCGGGGATGAATTTGTGGTCATGCTGGAGGACCTGGGCCAGGACCCTCAAGCAGCGGCCGCAAAAGCCGAAGCGGTGGGTGCGCGGATTCTTGCTGCGCTGAGCGAACCCTACAGCCTGGCGGGCTACCAGCACTACAGCACCTGCAGTATCGGCATCACTTCGTTCAACCAGACCCTGGACAACATTGGAGACCTGCTCAAGCAGGCCGACCTGGCCATGTACCAGGCCAAGATGGCCGGGCGCAACACCATCTGCTTTTTCAACCCGGCGATGCAGGCCGCCGTCACCGCCAGTGCCGCACTGCAATCGGACCTGCGCCAGGGCCTGCGCGAAAAGCAGTTCCTTCTGTACTACCAGCCACAGGTAGGGCGCGACGGGCGCATGACGGGCGTCGAGGCACTCCTGCGCTGGCAGCACGGCGGGCGCGGCCTGGTGCAGCCGTCCGAGTTCATTCCGGCGGCTGAGGAGGCCGGGCTGATACTGCCGCTGGGCCAATGGGCGCTTGAGACGGCTTGCCGCCAGCTGGCGGCGTGGGCCCACCGCCCCGAGACCGCAGCCTTCAGTGTGGCCGTCAACGTGAGTGTGCGGCAGTTCCGCCACCCGGAGTTCGTGGACCTTGTCATGGCCGCACTCAAGGAAACGAAAGTCAGCCCGCACAAGCTCAAGCTGGAGCTGACCGAAAGCCTGCTGGCGGAGAACATGGAGGTCACCATCACCAAAATGGCCCGGCTCAAGAAGATGGGCGTGACCCTTTCCATTGACGATTTCGGCATGGGCTATTCCTCACTCTCATGCCTGAAGCGCTTGCCGCTGGACCAATTGAAAATCGACAAGTCTTTTGTGGAAGACATCCTGCGCGACCCTAACGACGCCGCCATCGCACGCACCATCATTGGCCTGGCGCAAAGCCTGGGGCTGGGCGTGGTGGCGGAAGGCGTTGAGACCGAAGCCCAGCGCGACTTCCTGTCGCGCCACGGTTGCGACTGCTACCAGGGCTATCTGTTCTGCAAGCCCCTGCCCATCGACGAGCTCGAAGCCTTCATCAAGACACTTCGGATTTAAGGGTGACGGCAGGCAAAGGCGAGGCCTTGTGGTGTTCCAGCCGGAAGATCACCTCCTTGACGATGCCATACATCACCGCGCGGTCGCGGCCAGGGTGGTCCGTGAAATGCACCGTCGTGGACCCGAGCGTCGCGCCCCCGGCGTCATAGCTCACCGTGATGCCGTAGGCCGTCATCAGCGGGCCGCAGGCACGCCAGTCGCGCGTCCATTGCGGCAAAGCCTGATTGCTGTCCCAGAGGGTGCCTGCGCTTTCGTAGCATTCCTCGATGTGCGCATGACCCAGCAGTTGCGCAAGGTGCCTCTCCTTGGCGATGCAACTGCGGAAATACTCCTGGTCGTTCATGCGCATGAAACACCTCTTTCGGACCCGGCGGGGCCCATGAGGCCATGGTAAATCCGAACCCGCTCAAGTGCCACCCCTGCGGATATCCCGCGATGGGAGGGCCCGCCTCACACCTGAGACAATCAGGGCATGTTCGCACCCCTTCAAAACGACACCTTTTTGCGCGCCTGCCTGCGCCAGGCCACCACCCACACTCCCGTCTGGCTGATGCGCCAGGCCGGCCGCTATTTGCCTGAGTACCGCGCCACGCGCGCCCAGGCCGGCAGTTTCATGGGCCTGGCCACCAACACCGACTACGCCACCGAAGTCACGCTGCAGCCGCTTGAGCGTTACCCGCTGGATGCCGCCATCCTGTTCAGCGACATCCTGACCGTGCCCGATGCCATGGGCCTGGGCCTGTCCTTCGCGCTGGGCGAAGGCCCGCGCTTTGCCACGCCGGTGCGCGATGAGGCGGCAGTGGCGAAGCTTGAGGTGCCCGACATGAACAAGCTGCGCTATGTGTTTGACGCCGTGACGTCAATCCGCAAAGCCCTGAACGGCCGCGTGCCGCTGATCGGCTTTTCGGGCAGTCCCTGGACGCTGGCCTGCTACATGGTCGAAGGCGCGGGCTCCGACGACTACCGCCTGGTCAAGACCATGCTGTACCAGCGCCCGGACCTGATGCACAAAATGCTTGCCGTGAACGCCGACGCGGTTGCCTCCTATCTGAACGCACAGATTGAGGCCGGGGCCCAAGCCGTGATGATTTTTGACAGCTGGGGCGGCGTGCTGGCCGACGCGGCCTTCAAAACCTTCAGCCTGGCCTACACGGCCCGCGTGCTGGCCCAGCTCAAACGCGAGCACGAGGGCGTCAAGATCCCCCGCCTCGTCTTCACCAAAGGCGGCGGCCAGTGGCTCGAAGCCATGGCGCAGCTCGATTGCGAGGTGCTGGGACTGGACTGGACGGTCAACCTGGCCAGGGCGCGGGCTCTGGTGGGGGAAAATGGCCCCCAGGCCAAAACGCTGCAGGGCAACCTGGACCCTAACGTGCTGTTTGCCAACCCGACCCAGATAGAAGCCGAAGTGAAAAGCGTGCTGGACAGCTTTGGCAAGCCCCATATTGATGCCAGCGAGCCTGGACCGGCCCATATTTTCAACCTGGGGCATGGCATCAGCCAGCACACGCCCCCCGAAAGTGTGGAAGTGCTGGTGCGCGCAGTACACGCTCACTCTCGCAGCATGCGCGCCGCTGGTACCTAAACTTTCCGCCTACGTCCAGAAAAGGCCACGGGATGAATGATTTCAACCATGGCTAGCACAAAACCGGGCGATGGCGCCCGGACTTATGCACAAAATTCGTGTTGCGGTGCCGCAATGGTGAACGCAGGCGGCATGCTTCGCTATCAAAGCAATAGCGGACGTAAGTTGTTGATTTATATAGAGACTTTAAATTGCTTTTTTTCCGGGCAGTTTAAGAAAAGCCTTGATTTACAAGGCTTCGCGACGCGCCAAGGCAAGCTATCAACAAAGTTATCCACAGAAAATCTGGAAATCTGTAAAGCGATGGTAAATCAAGGACTTAGCGCACTATCTGGATGTACTTCTCAAGAAGTAAACACATTTAGTTACTCCAAATGAGCTATTGGCTTCAAGTTGCCGTTGCCGCGCCCGCGCACAGTTCCATCGCCGGGCCACTGACCTACCAGAGTGAATTGCCACTTGCTGTCGGCTCCCTGGTGCGGGTGCCGCTAGGTAAGCGCGAAGTCCTTGGGGTCGTGTGGGAAGCGGTGCCTGACAGTGGAACGCTGCTGGAAATACAGACGCGCCACGTCACCGGCGAGCTGGATGGGCTGCTGCCTCTTTCGGCGACCTGGCGAAAACYGGTGACGTTCACCGCGGCTTATTACCAGCGCTCCCTGGGCGAGGTGGCGCTGGCGGCATTGCCGCCGCAACTGCGCGACCTGAGCAATGTTCAGCTGGCGCGGCGGCTCAAGCGCCCGGTGGCTGACACCAGCGGCCCGCAGGACACCGCGGCGCTGATGCCGCTCAGTGCGCAGCAGGCTCTTGCCCTGGCTGAATTTGACAACGATACCCGGCCCGCGCTGCTGTTCGGCGCCACCGGCAGCGGCAAAACCGAGGTCTACCTGCGCGCCGCGGCCCGCGTGCTGGAGCAAGACCCGACGGCACAGGTGCTGGTGATGGTGCCCGAGATCAACCTCACGCCCCAACTGCAGTCGCGCTTTGAAGAACGGTTTGCCCACCTGGGCAAAGAGCGCGTGGTGGCCTTGCACAGCGGCCTGACCCCAGCCCAGCGCCTGAAAAGCTGGCTGGCAGCCCACGCCGGCCATGCGCGCCTGGTGCTGGGCACGCGCATGGCGGTGTTCGCCTCCATGCCGAATCTGCGCCTGCTGGTGGTCGACGAGGAACATGACCCAAGCTACAAGCAGCAGGAAGGCGCCCGCTATTCGGCCCGCGACCTGGCGGTCTACCGCGCCAAGGTCGAAACCGAAGACGCCACGCATACCCACGGCCCTTGTCGTGTGCTGCTAGGCTCGGCAACACCGTCGCTGGAAAGCTGGCAGGCCACCCTCACAGGCCGCTACCAACGCCTGACCATGAGTGAACGCATCGGCGGC
Source organism: Polaromonas sp. P3_C2 (assembly GCF_056402675.1). Taxonomy (NCBI): domain Bacteria; kingdom Pseudomonadati; phylum Pseudomonadota; class Betaproteobacteria; order Burkholderiales; family Comamonadaceae; genus Polaromonas; species Polaromonas sp. P3_C2. Next base: position 5,297 of record NZ_JBFUGX010000213.1, read on the forward strand.
CCTCTAGTGACGGGCACGGAAGCGCTGCAATTTTCCGACGGGCCGCCCCTAGGAAAATTAACCCCCTCGGGGGGCAGCGAGCTACACGCAGTGAGCGAGCGTGGGGGCCTACCGCTTGTTCGGCGTGTAGACATGAACCACCAGCCCAAGCACTGCGTGATTGCGCCGCCGCTGCTGGATGCCATCGCCCAGCGCGTAGCCCGTGGCGAGCAGTCGTTGATCTTTTTAAACCGGCGCGGCTATGCGCCTGTGCTGGCCTGCCATGACTGCGGCTGGAAAAGCGAGTGCCCGCACTGCAGCGCCTACCGCGTCTTCCACAAGATAGACCGCACCCTGCGCTGCCACCACTGCGGCTTCACCGAACGCGTGCCGAGCGCCTGCCCGAGCTGCGGCAACATCGACATCGCGCCCGTGGGACGCGGCACCGAACGACTGGAAGAACATTTGGCCGAATTACTGGCCGGCGTGAAGCGGCCAGACGGCGAGCCGCCGCGCATTGCCCGTATCGACGCTGACACGACGCGGCTCAAAGGGGCGCTCGAATCGCAGCTGGCCAGCGTGCATGCGGGCGAGGTCGACGTGCTGGTCGGCACGCAGATGATCGCCAAGGGGCACGACTTCCGGCACATCACGCTGGTGGCGGCCATCAACCCTGACGGGGCGCTGTTCTCCAGCGACTTCCGCGCACCCGAGCGCCTCTTCAGCCTTTTAATGCAGGCGGGAGGCCGCGCCGGCCGTGACGCGCGACACAGCGAGGCCAGCGAGATGTGGGTGCAAACCTTTCACCCCGCCCATCCGCTTTTTGAAGCACTTAAAAAGCACGACTATCCGGGTTTTGMGACGCAGCAGTTGGCCGAGCGCGAAGCGGCGGGCATGTCACCCTTCGGTTTTTCAGCGCTGGTGCGCGCCGAGGCGCGTGCGCAGGATGTGGCACAAGGATTTCTGAACGCAGCAGCGGCCCAGGCCGAGGCGCAACAACTCACAGGGCACGAACAGGTCACCGCTTACCCGGCCGTGCCGATGACGATACAGCGCGTCGCCAATATCGAGCGCGCGCAGATGCTGGTCGAAAGCCCCTCGCGCGCAGCGCTTCAACGTTTTCTCGCGGCCTGGCAA
>NZ_JBFUGX010000214.1:0-6392 GCF_056402675.1 Polaromonas sp. P3_C2
GCCGATGCCTGCCGATGCCTTGCGAGGCCTGCGTGAAGCGCGCCAGGAAGGCGTCGCGCGCGGCTTCTTCCATGCCGCGCGTCTGTTCCCACACGGGAATATGCGGGTAGCGCCGCCGGAACAGCGTGACCAGTTTTTGCAGGTAGTCGTAGCTGCTCAGGAACRCCAGGTAATTACCGGGCCGGCTTTCATACTGCCGGGCCATCAGGTCGACGATGGGCGAAAGCGAATCGTCACGGTGTTGAAAGCGCGTGGAGACGTCGCTCACCACCGAGACCTGCAGCTGCTCAGCCAGGAAGGGCGATTCCACCTCTGTCCAGACCGTGCCGGCCGGCAGGCCGAGCGTGTCGGCGTAGTAGTTTTGCGGGCTTAGCGTGGCAGAGAAGAGTGCCGTCGACTGCGCGGCGGCAAAACGCGGCGCCAGGAAGGGCGCAGGCACCACATTGCGGATGTTGAGCACCGCGAGCTGCTGGCCGAGTACCTGGCCCAGCGCGTCGCGGCCGGCTTCCTGCTGCAGCGTCACGTCAAACAGCGAGTGTTCGCCAAAGTCTTCAGCCATGCGCGAAAAGTGCAGTGCCTCGAAATAAAAATCCTGCAGTTCGCCGTCCATGCGGGTCGGGTTGGCCAGCAGGAAGTCGGTGATCTGGGTCAGCGCCTGCGCCAGAGTTTTCAGAAAAGGTACGGGCAGCTCGGGATGGACCTGGTAGGCCTCGCCCCGCGCCTGCTGCGCCTCCTGCAATTCCAGCAGGCTGCGGTTGAGCCGCTCCAGTGCGCCGCGAACGGCGCGGGGCGCGGTGGCGTGCACCTGTTGGAGCTGCGCCTGGCTCAGCGTGGCTGAGTACATCTTGCGCGCACGTTCCACCAGGTTGTGCGCTTCGTCCACCAGCACGCCTACGCGCCACTGGTTGCCCACGGCCTGGCCGTGCAGCAGCGCGCTGGTGTCGAAGTAATAGTTGTAGTCGCCCACCACCACATCCGACCAGGTGACCAGTTCCTGGCTCAGGTAGTAAGGGCACACATGATGGGCCAGCGCCAGTTCACGCAGCGCTGCTTTATCGAGCGGGCCTTGTGCGGCGGCATGCTGCACTGCAGCGCTGCGCGCCTGGGGCAGCCGGTCGTAAAAGCCCTTGGCCAACGGGCAGGCGTCGCCGTGGCAGGCCTTGTCCGGGTGTTCACAGGCCTTGTCACGCGCCACCAGCTCCAGCACGCGCAGCGGCAGGGCCGCCGTGCTGTCTTTGATGCGGTCCAGCGCGTCGAGCGCCAGCCTGCGGCCCGGCGTTTTGGCCGCCAGAAAAAACAGCTTGTCGAGTTGCTTTTTCGGCACAGCCTTGAGCAGCGGGAACACCGTGCCAATGGTTTTGCCGATGCCTGTGGGCGCCTGTGCCATCAGGCAGGTGCCGGCCTGGGCTGTTTTGTAAACCGCTTCGGCCAGTTCACGCTGACCCGGCCTGAATGCAGGGTGCGGAAATGCCAGCGTGGCGAGCGCAGCATCACGCGCCTGGCGGTGTGCTAGCTCCTGGTTGGCCCAGGCCAGGAAGCGCTCGCACTGCGTTTCAAAGTACTCCTTGAGCGACGCGGCGGAGAAATGTTCGGTCAGCGGTGTTTCCTGTGTGCTGGCCACGTCAAAGTACACCAGTGTCAGGTTGACGTCCTGCAGCTTTTTGGCTTCGCAAAGCAGCCAGCCGTAAATCTTCAGCTGTGCCCAGTGCAGGTGCCGGCGGTTGTCGGCCATGGCGTGCAGGTCGCCCCGGAAAGTTTTGACCTCTTCAAGCTGGTTGCGTTCAGGGTCGTAGCCGTCGGCACGGCCGCGCACCTTCAGGGTCTTGTACTCGCCCTCCAGGCTGACTTCGGCCTGATAGGACTCTGAAGACTCTGCACGGCGCGATGCCACCATGGCGTGCCCGGCCATGCCTTCCGGTGCGGAGGGTGACGGCGTAAAGCGCAGGTCCAGGTCGCCATGCTTGGCCGTGAACTCGCACAGGGCCCGGACAGCCACAAGGTATTTCAATCGGTAGTCGCTCTCTGAGTCACGTGAACAGGGGAAGGGTTCATGGTAGCGCAGGCGCCGGGCGCCGCCTCCCAAAATCAGCCCAAATAACCCGAATTGTCCGAATTGTTCTTCCCATGGAAAAAGAACATTCCCCGGGCCACCATTTACTGCTGCGCTGTAGCCGTCTACATTGCATGAACGGGCAACAAAAGCGGGGCTGAACGGCTTTGCAGCCCGCAACGACCCTCGCAGAAAGTAACGCGACTCCATGGAACAGATCATTGTGTGGCTCGAGCACTACGGGCTCGCCGCCGTTTTCCTGAATGTCGGGCTGGAACAGCTCGGCTTGCCGATCCCGGCCTATCCGGTATTGATCCTCACCGGCGCATTGAGCTTTAACGGCCAATACTCCGCAGCAGGCCTCATTTTCACCGCCGTACTGGCTTGCCTGGCCGCGGACAGCGTCTGGTACTGGGCCGGTCACCGCTACGGCAGCCGCGTGCTCAAAACGCTTTGCCGCATTTCCCTGTCGCCCGACTCCTGCGTGCGGCAAACCGAATCCATCTTCACGCGCTGGGGTGTCAAGTCGCTCATCCTGGCGAAGTTCATTCCCGGGTTTGCTTCGCTCGCCACAGCGCTGGCCGGACGCACCGGCATTCCCTTCGGCCGCTTTCTGGTTTTTGATGCGCTGGGCGCAACGCTTTACGCCGGTGCCGGCGTGGGGATCGGCATGATTTTTCATGACGCGGTGGCCGACGTGCTGGCCATTTTCGAGCAGATGGGACGCATCGGGCTGATGGTGCTGCTGGCTGCATTTGCGCTCTTTCTGTTGCACAAATGGTGGCAGCGGCAGCGCTTTTATCGGCAGCTGCGCATGGCCCGCATTTCACCGCAGGAGCTGCTGCAGCTCACGCAGCAGAACAAGCCTGCCGTTATCCTGGACGTGCGCACGGAGCTGGCGCGTGCCGGTGGCGGCATTATTCCGGGAGCGCTGGTCTGGTCGGACCTGGACCGTACCCGTGCATCGCTTGATATCCCGCACGATGTCGCCGTGGTCGTTTATTGCGCTTGCCCCAACGATGCTTCTGCAGCCCTGGTGGCCAAGCGCCTGATGGCGGCCGGGTTCAGCAATGTCAGGCCGTTGCATGGCGGCATCGACGCCTGGCAAGCGGCCGGGCTGGCACTGGAATACCCCCAGACTGCCTGAATGGAGTGATGGTAATAATTGCCAAATACCGAACGGCAATTCGTGTAATTCCGAGGACCTATTGATTGCTATAAGAGGAGGTCTTAAGTATGCAAAAACCAGGCCAATCTAATGGAAGGCACGGTCAAAAGAAATCAGGGTGTTGTCCTATAGCGCAATTAAATGCAGCATTACACACTTGCAGTGCGGCAGCTACAGAAAGCGGGGCCTCGATGGAGCCGCGCACCTTTGCAAAGAAAGTCACCACCGGCGGATGAACCCCAGTTTGCCAAGCGCATTCACCGCAGTCCACCGTGAGCCTGGCCTGATGGGTGCGCCCATGCCCCTGCCGCATCGGCCCGGCACGGTTACCCGTCAGGTGCCGCGATGAAACGCGACGAGACGGCAGAGCAATCCCAGCAGCGCATGCAGGCTGAAGCGCTTGCGCTGGCAGCCGCCAATGATGCGTTGAAGCTTGAGATCGTTGAGCAGCAGCGACTGGTCGAATCGCTCAGGGACGACATCAGCAGCTTGCGCAGCCTCGCCACCGTCTCGGCAGACTGGTACTGGGAGCAGGACGCGGAGTACCGTTTTACTGACTTCACGGCCGAGTACAGCAGCAAGTCACAAGATAAGGATCTCGACAGTTCCGTCGGCAAATGCCGCTGGGAACTGCCTGGCGCCCTGCCGGTCACCATGTCATGGGAAGACCACCGCGCCGTGCTGGCGGAACGCAAGCCCTTTCGCGATTTCGAATACATACGCGTGCTGGAGGATGGCGTCGCGCATTATTTTTCCATCAGCGGCGTGCCGGTGTTCAACAAGCATCAGGAGTTCATGGGTTATCGGGGTATTACGCGCGATGTCACGGCCAGCAGGCGCGCGGAGGAAAAAGAACGCAAAGTCGCCCGCCTGCTCGACGACATCGTTGAAAACATTCCGATCGCCATGAACCTGAAAGCCGTCACGGACCACCGTTATGTCGCATGGAATCGCGCGGCGGAAGAGCTTTATGGTTTCACTCGGGCGGAAGCGCTGGGCCATACCGTCCATGATCTGTGGCCCAAGGCCCATGCCCACAACATGCATGCCTCGGATCTCGCCCTGATCGCTGCCGGAAAGATGCAGGAATTCCCCGACCGCCTTGTCCAGACCAAGCACAAGGGCGTCATCCGTGTGCACATGCGCAAGGTTCCGCTGAAAGATTCCAGTGGTGTGGTGACACACGTCCTTGTTACGGCGGAGGACATCACCCAGCAGCTGGCGGACGAAGAGCGCTTGCGCAGCAGCGAACAGCAGTTCCGCAGCCTGACCAGTCTTTCGTCCGACTGGTACTGGGAAACCGATGCCAATTTCCGCTTCACCAAGCTGTCCGGCGGCCAGACGGAAGAAGCCAGGCGCGCCATCAGTGAGCACATCGGTAAAACACGCTGGGAGATCGACCACAGCCAGGCCAACCAGGAGATGTGGGCCCGCCATCGCGCTCTGCTGGAGCGCCACGAAGTCTTCCGCAACTTTGAATACGAACGCGTAGAAAAAGACGGCAAGCGCGTGACCTTGTCCATCAGCGGAGAGCCGATGGTGGACGCCAAAGGCCGCTTCACCGGCTATCGGGGCGTGGGCAGCGACATCACCGCGCGGCTGGAGGCCGAGGCCAAACTGCGCCGCAGCGAAGAGCGCTTTCGCAGCCTCACCGGTCTTTCGTCCGACTGGTACTGGGAACAGGACACAAACTTCCGCAACGTTTTTGTCTCCAATGATCCGCAACGCTTCGCCCTGGGAACCCAGGTCATTGGAGAGGGGCAATGCCGATGGGACCTCCCCAACTCCACACCGCTTGTCGGCACATGGGAAGAGCACAAGGCGGTGTTACAGGCGCATTTGCCGTTCCGCAATTTTGAATACCGGCTGACCAAGGAGGATGGGAGCGTCATTTACCGAAGCGTCAGCGGGGAACCGGTGTTTGGCGACGATGGAACCTTTGCGGGTTATCGGGGTGTGGGTGCCGACATCACGTCACGCAAGGAAGTGGAGATCGCGCTGCGGGTCGGCGAGGCCCGCTTCCGGGCGGTTGTGGGTGCGCTGGCCGAAGGCGTGATCCTGCGGGACGCCCAGGGGCATATTGTTGATTGCAATGCCAGTGCAGAGCGCATCCTCGGCCTGGCCCTGGCCCAGCTCAAAGGCCAGACTTCGGTCGAGCCGGAATGGCAAAGATTCCGCGAAGACGGCACGCCAATGCCCAGGGAAGAGTGGCCCAGTGTTGTCGCCGTGCGTACCGGCCAGCCACAGCTGAACCGTGTGGTGTGCCATCGCAGGCCCGACGGCAGTGAGTTCTGGGCACTGATCAACGTGCAGCCCCTGGTGGACGGGAACGGCGCCCCGTCGGGGTATGTCAGCACCATTACCGACATCAGCAAGCGCCGGCAGGCGGAGCAGGAAATCGTCCGGCTGAACGTCAACCTGGAAAAGCGCGTGCTGCGCAGGACCGCCCAGCTGGAAGTCGCCACCCGGGAGATCGAGGCCTTCTCTTATTCCGTGGCGCATGACTTGCGGACACCGTTGAGCACCATCGACGGATTTTGTGCGCTGCTTGAAAAAGCGGTTCCACCTGAATCGGGTGAGCGCGCACATCATTTCATGGGCCGCATACGCAGCAGTGTGCGCCGCATGGGTGAGCTGACCGATGGCTTGCTGTCCCTGGCCCAGTTGTCGCGGACCAGCCTGAACTGGGAGTCTGTCGACATCAGTACCGAGGCGGCCAAGATCATCAAGCAGTGGACGGAAAACGATCCTGACCGCCGGGTGCGGATCACCGTCGAGCCCAACCTGTGGGGCCGGGCGGACGTTGCATTGCTGCGTCAGGTGCTGGAGAACCTGATCGCCAATGCATGGAAGTTCACCTCGAAAAAACCGCACACCGAAATCCTGGTCGGAAAAGAAGCAGGGGCCGAGGACCAGGTGGTGTATTTTGTGCGGGACAACGGTGYCGGCTTCGACATGGCGTATGCCGACAAGCTCTTCGGCACTTTCGAGCGGCTGCATTCACCGGAAGAGTTCGCCGGCAGCGGCATCGGGCTGGCCACGGTCAAACGCATCATCACCCGCCACGGCGGAAAAATCTGGGCCAAGTCGGCAGTGGGTGAGGGCAGTACCTTTTATTTCACGCTCGGAGGCGAKCAGGCCGGTGCCATGCCGGCTGAGGGGGACGTGTTTGAC
>NZ_JBFUGX010000215.1:0-6378 GCF_056402675.1 Polaromonas sp. P3_C2
TCGTAAGGGTGCACGAAGACCAGGCCCTCCCGCTCAGCCAGCGTCAGCGCGTGGGTGCGTGATTCGTCCAGCGTATCGCCGTGCAGCACCACCTCGGCGCCAAAACCCCGGGTGCGTTCGATTTTGACGCCCGGCGTGAAGCGCGGCATCACGATCACCGCCCGTATGCCCAGCCGCTGTGCGTGGTACGCGACGCCCTGGGCATGATTGCCAGCGCTCATCGCGATCACGCCGCGGCGCCGTTCGTCGGCTGAGAGCTGGGCCAACTTGTTACAGGCGCCGCGCTCCTTGAAGGACGCGGTGTACTGCAGGTTCTCGAACTTCAGGTAAATCTGCGCGCCCGTCAACTGGGAAAGCGTCTTGGACTCCACGCAGGGCGTATCGAGCAGGTGGCCCTGCAGGCGCTGGGCGGCTGTTTCTATATCTTTGAGACTGAGCATGGGAATTCCTCTGCGGGGCTATGGTGGGATTGTGCGGGATCATCTTTGCGCATCTTCGCAGGAGTTTCTGTGGTGCATTTCACACGTGGGGGTACAAGTAGCGTCTTCCATGATGCTTCAAGCTGCGTTATGGTGGAGTCTCATTGAACCAGGTCGCATCTGCGGTGCTCATAGCCAGTGAGGCGCCGGTCTTGAAGCAGGGTATCTCACAGGCATGTCTACCAACCGTGTAGTTGCAAAGGGAGGTTTGTCCATGAGCAAGCGTTCCGTTAGCGAGCAGCAGTGGCTGCTGTCCCCCGGGCTGAAAGAGGCGCCGGTGCTGGACCTGATGTGCTCGCATTTCGTGCTGACGCTGGCGGCAAGGCAAGGCGCCAAGTTCAATGTGCGCCGCGACCTCAACAGCCTGCTCTCGCTCTCGGGCCGGCATCTTGTGTGGCCCCTGCCGGCGGTGCAGCGGTTGCGCGAGTTTCTCGGCCGCCGCTGCAAGGACAACGAGTTCTGGCGCGACCATGAAAGCCTGACCGACACCGAGTTCATGGCGCGCCACGGCGCCTGGCGCGGCCCCTATGAAGAAGGCACGCTGTTCTTCTATCTCGACGAGCATGCGAAGGACCAGCCCAAGGACTTGCTCTCGGTGCTGGCTGCCACCGGCGAATGGCTGACCCAGGCGCTCAAGAAACAATCCACCCTGGTCGAGAAAAACATCGATGCACTGGCCAACCTGCTGCAGCTCAACCGGGCCGAGCGTGCGCTGCTGCTCTACGGCACCCTGGCACGCTACCAGCGCGACCTGCGCTCCCTGCTGGTGGAGTTCAAGGTCAACAATGCCCCCGAGGCGTATGCCGCCATTGCCGATGTGGCCGGCGTGAAGGCCCCCGAGGTTGCCGAAGCGCTGCGCGCCGGCTCGCGCCTGGAGCGCATCGGCATGGTCGAGAACCTGATTTCCGAGCACAACATCACCGACCTTGCGGACCTGATGAAGGTCAGTGAAAAACTGCCGCCCGTGCTGATGCGCGAATACCGCGACCAGAACGAGCTGATGGCTGTGTTTACCCGGCCGGCCGCGCACAGCAGCCTGGGTCTGGCGGACTTCGCTTTTGTGCAGGAGGATGCGCAGGTGCTGGTGTCGCTGCTGCGCAATGCGGTGGCCGGCAAAGAGCAGGGCGTGAATGTGCTGCTTTACGGCCCACCCGGCACCGGCAAGACCGAGCTGGCCAAGGTGGTGGCACAGGCCGCCGGCCTGGACCTGTTCGAGGTCGAATATGCCGACCGCGACGGCAACTCGCTCAGTGGCCGGGACCGCTACCGTTCGCTGCAAATCGCGCAGGTTTTCCTCAAGGGCAGCACGCACTCCGCCTTGTTGTTTGATGAAGTGGAAGATGTGTTTCCGCCGATTTCCAGCGAAGCCGCGCAGCTGATGGCGCGCTCCGAACAATTGCCCGTACCTGCCAGTGGGTCGGTCAGCGGCAAGGCCTGGGTCAACCAGATCCTTGAATCCAACACCGTGCCCACCCTGTGGGTCACCAACCGCATCGAGCAGATCGACCCCGCCTTTCGCCGGCGCTTTGCCTACCACCTCGAACTCAGGTCGCCGCCGCCGGGTGCCCGTGAAGGCCTGGTGCGCAAGACACTGGAAGGTGTTCAGGTCAGCGATGCCTTTGTGGCCAAGCTGACGGCCCGCAAGGGCCTGACGCCCGCGCAAATACGCACGGCTGTCCGGTTTGCGCGGCTGGCCAGCGCGCCCGAAGACGCAGTGGATGCGCAGGTGGACGCAGAAGGCATGCAGGCCATCCTGTCCGGCGGGCGGCCGCTGTTGATGGAGTCGCTGATCGAGCGCCAGCTCAAGAACGCCGACGTGGCGCTGGGCAACCGGGCGGAAGCTTCCGGCCGGCGCAACGCGACCACTTATGACCTTTCCATGCTCAATGTCGAATCCCGGTTCGAGGTGCCGCGTATCGTTGAAGCACTGAAAAGCCGAAGCCATGGCAGCCTGTGTTTTTATGGCCCGCCAGGCACGGGAAAGACGGCATTGGCCGAACACATCGCCAAAGCACTGGATTTGCCGCTCATCATCAAGCAGGCCAGCGACCTGATGAGCAAGTATGTCGGTGAAACCGAACAGAATATGGCGGCGATGTTCCGCGAAGCTGAATCGGAAAAAGCCGTGCTGCTGCTGGATGAAGCGGACAGTTTCCTGCAGGACAGGCGCGGCGCCCAGCGCACCTACGAAGTGACCGAGGTCAACGAAATGCTGCAGGGCATGGAGCGCCATGCCGGCATCTTCATCTGCACCACCAACCTGCTCGAAAGCCTGGACCAGGCGGCGCTGCGGCGTTTCACCTTCAAGATCAGGTTCATGCCGCTGACTCACGCGCAGCGTGAGCAGATGTTTGTCACCGAAGCACTTGGAGGCGATGCCGACCGGCTTGCGGCCCCGCTGCGGGAGAGGCTCGGCAAACTGGTGCAGCTGTGCCCGGGTGATTTCGCGGCCGTGAAGCGGCAGGTGGATATTCTCGCGGCAGAGTTTTCCAGCGAGGAATTTTTGGCCCAGCTGGAGGCCGAGCACCGCATCAAGCCCGAGGTACGCGAAGGGCGGGCCATGGGGTTCATGCAATAAGAACAGGCGCTGTTACAGACGCTCCGTCAGGGCTGGACTGCTATCAAAAGAATAGCTGCTTACGCCCGTCACTATTGGTCTGAGGCCTGATTTTTATACGCAGGCCAGGTTGGCTTCGTTTTTACGCCGTACGTCCTCGCTGACCTTCAGCTGCGCCTGCCGCACGATGCGGCCCCCTTCAATCCACAGCAATTGCCCGGGCTGCAGCTGTTGCCAGTTTTCATTGAGCGTCAGCGGCTGGGTAGCGACGACACACAACCGGTCTTCCTGGACATTGGTTTGGGCAAAGTCGATGCTCAGGTCGGCGTCAACGAGCTTGGCGTGTGAAAACGGCCATTCCCGCACCAGGTAATACAGCCGCGTGGAGCAGTGCGCGAACAGGGCTTGCCCGTTGGAGAGCAGGTAGTTGAATACGCCATACTCGCCCGTGCCTTCGCTCATGCTGCACAGGGTGTCAAACACGGTGTCCAGCGAGCAGGGTTCGCGCGGGCTGATGGCCTTGAGTTTTTCCATCAGGGCGCAAAAAGCGCGTTCGCTGTCGGTGGTACCGACGGACTGGTAGTTGCCGCCAAGAGCCGGAAAGTAATTGATCAGGTCGCCGTTGTGGGCAAACAGCCAGTGGCGGCCCCAGAGCTCACGGGTGAACGGATGGCAGTTCTCCAGGCGCTGCGGATCGCCCTGCGTCGCCTTGCGGATATGGGACACGACATTGCAGGACTTGATGGCGTAGCTTTTGAGCAGCTCGGCCACGGGTGAGGTGGCGGCCGGCTGGCTGTCCATAAAAATGCGGCAGGCCTTGTCTTCAAAAAAGCCGATGCCGAAGCCGTCGCCATGATGGTCCGTCAGACCGCCGCGTGCGGCAAAACCCGTGAATGAAAAGCGAAGGTCTGCGGGTTTGGCAGCATTCATTCCGAGGAGTTGGCACATTCCTCTAGTGTCCCAGAATCTTGGAGAGGAAATCCTTCGCCCGGTCGGTCTGCGGGTGATTGAAGAAGTCCGTGGGCGTGTTCTGTTCAACAATCTGGCCTTGGTCCATGAAGATCACGCGGTCGGCCGCTGCCTTGGCAAAGCCCATTTCATGCGTCACGCACAGCATGGTCATCCCCTGTTCGGCCAGCGAGATCATCACGTCCAGCACTTCCTTGATCATCTCGGGGTCCAGCGCGGATGTCGGCTCGTCAAACAGCATGATTTTCGGCGTGAGGCACAACGCGCGCGCTATCGCAACGCGCTGCTGCTGGCCACCCGACAGCTGCAGGGGATACTTTTGTGCCTGCTCCGCGATGCGCACCCGCTCGAGCTGGTGCATGGCCCGCTCGGTCGCTTCTTTTTTGGACAGGCCCGCCACCCAGGTTGGCGACAGCGTCAGGTTTTCAAGCACGGTCAGGTGCGGAAACAGGTTGAACTGCTGGAACACCATACCGACCTGCCGGCGCACGGCATCGATCGCCTTGATGTCATCACCGAGCACGGAGCCGGCCACGGTGAGCTTGCCTTCCTGGTAGTCCTCCAGCGCGTTGATGCAGCGGATCATCGTGGATTTGCCCGAACCGGAGGGCCCGCAAATCACCAGGCGCTCGCCTTGCTGCACGTCCAGCTGCAGGTCGCGCAGCACATGGAAATTGTTGCCATACCATTTGTTGACTTTGTCAAAGCGGATGATGGGATCACTCATGTTGGTCCTTGTTTTTTTGTCAACGGGCCTTGCCCACAGCCAGCCGCCGCTCTATCCAGAGGCTGTAGCGGGACATGGCGAAGCAGCAGGTGAAGTAAATCGCGGCGATAAAGAGGTAAGCCTCAATCTTGAACGGCCGCCAGTTCGGATCGGACCCGACCGCCAGCGAAAGGGCCCCGGTGAGTTCATACAGCGACACGATGGTCACAAGGGAGGTGTCCTTGAACAGCGAGATGAAGTTGTTCATGATGCTGGGCACCACGGCGCCCAGCGCCTGCGGCAGGACAATCTTGACCTGCGTCTGCCAGTAACCCAGGCCCAGGCTGGCGGCCGCTTCGGTCTGGCCCTTGGAGAGGGACTGCAAACCACCCCGGACGATTTCCGCCATATAGGCCGCGGCAAACAGCGTGATGCCGACGATCACCCGGATCAGCACGTCGGGCGATTTGCCGATGGGCATGAACAGCGGAAACATGAAGCTGGCCATGAACAGCACGGAGATCAGCGGCACGCCACGAATCAGCTCGACGTAGATGACGCACAGGGTCTTGATGGCGGGCATGTTGGAGCGCCGCCCCAGCGCCACCGCCACCGCAATCGGGAAGGCGATCGTCATGGAGATGACCGTCAGCATGACGGTCAGCGGCAGGCCGCCCCACTGGTCGGTGGACACTTTGGAGAGCCCGAACATGCCGCCGCTCATGAGCGTGAAGAACGCCGTCAGGACCACGACCCAGATCAATCCCAGCCAGGGTTTCCAGAACCAGCGGCTGCAGCTTGCAACCACCAGGCCCAGCAGCAAAAAGGTTGCCAGCTCCGGCCGCCAGTGCTCCGTCAGGGGGTAGCGGCCCAACAGGATGATGCGGGCTTTTTCGTTGATCACGCCCCAGCATGCGCCCATGCCGCGTGCGGCCTGGCAGGCATCCGCGTCGGCGGCGGTCACGGCATTGAACACCGCCCAGCGGAGGGCCGACGATGCGGCCCACAGCAACAGGGCGATAACCCCGACCGACACAAGCGCATTGCCGACGCTGGAAAACAGGTTGTTGCGCAGCCAGGGGCCCGGGCCCTCCATCTTGATGGGGGCCGGGCGGGGCGCGACGGGAACAAAGGTCTGGTTCATGTCAGCGTTCCTTGATGGCGGCGCGGCTGTTGAACCAGTTCATCAGCGCCGAGGTGGCCAGCGATGTGGTGAGGTAGATCAGCATGATGATGGCAATGCATTCGACGGCGCGGCCGGTCTGGTTGAGCGAGGTGTTGGCAATCGACACAAGGTCGGGGTAGCCCACGGCAACGGCCAATGACGAATTTTTGGTGAGGTTCAGGTACTGGTTGGTCAGCGGCGGGATGATGACCCTCAGCGCCTGGGGCAGCACCACCAGGCGCATGGAGTGGCCGCGTGAGAGCCCCAGCGACGCGCTCGCCTCGTGCTGGCCCAGTGAGACTGAGGCAATGCCGGCGCGGACCACCTCCGCCACAAAGGCCGAGGTGTAAAGCACCAGCCCGAGCAGCACCGCCAGGTATTCAGGCGACAGCGCGCCGCCACCCTCCACTTGGGTTTCCGTCAGCTTCGGCAGGTTCCATTCGGAAGGCGCACCACCGGCCAGCCAGCCCAGGAGCGCACCGGCCGCGACCAGTCCCAGCAC
>NZ_JBFUGX010000216.1:0-6377 GCF_056402675.1 Polaromonas sp. P3_C2
TATGCTATGTAATTGATAGCACCCGCAGTACTGCCGCTCAAATCACGGCCGCACGCCCGGCGTCTCCATTGCCATGCCTTTTGCACGGGCATTCAGGTAAAGCTCCAGTTCCACCAGCTCCTGCACGCCATAGGCAAACGGCTCGGCACGCACCCCGCTCATGCAGCCGCGGATGCGGCGCTGCAGCGAACCCAGCGTCTGCCATTCGAGACGGTACACCGGGTAGCCCGTGGGATGTGCCTCGGGAATCAGGCTGCTGGCCAGACGCCTGCCGGCCAAACCGTCATGGCACTGCGCGCAGGACAGGTTGAGCTGGCCCATGCGCTGCGCGAAAAGCTGCTGCCCGCGCTGGCGGAAAGGCTCCAGCCGGGCATCATCGGGCGGCGATACCGGCAGACCGCGCGACTGCAGCGCCACATAGCTTTCCAGGCTCAGCAGATCCTGGCTTTCGGCGCGCAGCGGTGCGGCCTGCTGGTGATGCTGGCGGCACTGATTGATGCGCTGGCTCAAGGTGATGGGCCGGCCGAGTTGAATGTCAAACGCCGGGTATCGCGCCGACACGCCGCGCATGCTGTCCGGCGTTGTGTGGCAGCTGATGCACGCCTTTCCGTTGGCACCTGTTGGCTGCTTCCACAGCGCTTCGCCGTCCTTGACCCACAACATGCCGGGATTCAGCGCATCGTCTTTCTGCATGGCCTGGGTGGATGCGCTCATGTCCTCAAAGCCTGAACGGCGAAGGTCTTTTGGCGGCGCGGTCTGTGCGCCGGCATGGCATGCCAGCACGAAAGACAAAAGGCCCGCGGGGATGCGCGTCATCCCGTGACGGCCAGGTTGATGCTTTCAGTCTGCGCAAAACCGTTGTCGCCTTCCCAGCGAAGCACCAGCGTGCCGCTGTCGGTCGCCACGGTATGGAAGGCGAGGTAGGGATTGGCTGAGACAGCCGAAAACAGCTCAGCGCTGAAGATCAGTTCACCGTTGTAGCGGCAGCTGAAGGTCTTGATGATGTTGCGCGGCAGGACCTTGCCGTCCTCACCGGCGCGAAAGCCGGTTTCCATCGGGTGGCCTATGGTCGCGCGTATCTCGATGACTTCACCGCGTATGGCGCTGGCGGGGGCGTTGATGAGCGTGCGAGTCATATCAGTGATCTCCCAAAGAGCCACGCCGCGAAGGAGGCAGGGAACTGCAGGCGAGAGGCGGTGAGTGACCGTGGGGGCTCTTTTCTTCGCCAGCAGGGGCCGCGGGACTGGCTTTGCCAGACCGCAGGCGCAGCGGCCCCCTTGGGGGGCAGGGAGCTACACGAAGTGAGCGACCGTGGGGGCTCACGTATCGCCTTCAATACAAGCCGCCAGGGTCACGATGACATTGACGGTGTGCGACCAGTAGCTGCCGTCGCTCATCTGTGCGACGGCCACAAGCTGTTGTGAGGTAGCCAGGCGTATGCGTGTTGTCACGCTGGCCTTGCCGGAGCGAGGCCCCAGCGTGAAGCGGGCCACATCGCGCTGGGGGTTTTTCTCGTTGAAGACGGCAATGCTTTTCACGTGGTCGGCCGCCGTCATGGGACTCTCGACCGTGACGGTGATGGGCACCACATTGCCGTTGTCGACCAGCTCGGCTATATCAAGCTTGATTTTGCCCGCTCGTACCGGAGCGCTTTGGGTATAGGCCGCCACCGCTGCCGCCAGCTCACCGGCCTGCGCCGCTGCGGGACGCAAAACGACGCTCAGGCCCATGCTGGCCGCGCCCGCCAGAATATGGCGCCGATTAAAAGAAATAAAACGGCCTGCTGTGGTCATGAGGTCACTTCAGCGTGAGCAGAAAGGCCACCACGTCTTCAATTTGCTGGGCGTTCATGATGGGCTTGCCCTGCCAGGCCGTACCTACGCGCACCAGGCCGTCGTTGCGGTAGTAGGCGGGCATGATGCTGGCCGGATTCAGGCGCTGCGCGTCGGCAATGCGCAGGCGCAGCTGGCCTTCGCTCCAGCGCGTGCCCGCGCCCACCAGGTCGGGCGCCAGGTTTCCCTGGAAGCGCTCTTCGGGAATGGGGCCGGTATGGCAGAGCAGACACAGGCCGTGTTGGCGGCTCGCGACGATGGCACGGCCGCGCGCTGCGTCTCCGGGCGTTGTCGTCAACGCCTGGGGTATTGCGTCGCCAACAACCTGCAGCGGCGGGACGGGTTGCTGCGCGAAGCCGGTCCAGGGCGCCAGCATCATCAACCCGCCGGCGATGGCACCATGCCGGTTCATGCTTTCTTGAGGTCGTGATTCTTCAGCGGCAGGTCACGTATACGTTTGCCCGTCGCCGCGTACACGGCATTGAGAACGGCGGGCGCGGCGACCGCGATCGTCGGTTCGCCGACGCCGCCCCAGAACCCGCCCGAGGCGACGATGATGGTTTCCACCGCCGGCATGTGCTGCATCTGCACGACGGGGTAGGTGCTGAAGTTGTCCTGCTCCATACGTCCGTCTTTTTGTGTGCATTCGCCGAACAGCGCCGCCGACAGGCCGTAAGCAAAGGAGCCCTCGACCTGCGCCTCGATCTGCTGCGGGTTGACCGCATAGCCCGGGTCGGTGGCGGCTACGATGCGGTGGACCTTGAGCACGCCATCGCTGCTCACCGACACCTCGGCACAGRCCGCCACGTAACTGCCAAAGCCCATGGTCTGGGCCAGGCCCCGGTAGACCTTCTGGCCGCCGACGTCGGGCGGCGGCACGTTCCACTTGACGCGATCGGCAACGGCATTCAGCACGGCCAGGTGCTTGGGGTGATTCGTCATCAGCTTGCGCCGCAAGGCCAGCGGGTCCTGCCTGGTGGCAACTGCGATTTCGTCGATGAAGGACTCGAGGTAAATCGTGTTCTGGTTCAGGTTTACGCCGCGCCAGAAGCCAGGCGGCACGCTGGGGTTTCGCATCGCATGGTCGATCAGCAGGTTGGGGAAGCTGTAACCAATGGAGGCTTCAGGTCCTGGTGCGTTGAGGCCCTGGAACTGCACCGGGTCCAGCCCGTTGCGCACGTTCTGCGGCGCCACGCCGGCCAGGATGGACTGGCCCGAAATGCGCATGTGCAGCGCGGTGACGTTACCCTGCGCGTCCAGTCCGGCCTGCAGCTTGCACTGCGTGACCGGGTGATAGCGGCCGTGCAGCATGTCTTCTTCGCGCGACCACAACAGCTTGACCGGCACACCCGGCATTTGTTTGGCAATGTCCACGGCCTGGCGCACCCAGTCGTGCACCGCGCCGCGCCGCCCGAAGCCGCCGCCCAGGTGGATTTTGTAGACCTCACATTTGCCGGCCGGAAGCCCTGCCGCTTCCGAGGTGGCCGCCAGAGCCGCTTCACCGTTTTGCGTGGGCGTCCAGACTTCGCAGTGCTCGGGCGTCCAGCGTGCCGTCGCATTCATGGGCTCCATGGTCGCGTGGTTCTGGTGCGGGTAGGAATACACCGCTTCGATGCGTCTGGCTGCTGAGGCCAGCGCTGCTTTGGCGTCGCCGTTCTGATTGCCGACAGCTGCGTCGGGCGCGTCCAGCCCGGCCTTGAGCATCTGGGCCACGCCGGCACTGGAATTTGAAGCGTTGGGGCCGTTGTCCCATTCAATGGGCAGCGCGTCGAGTGCGGTCTTGGCGCGCCACCAGGTGTCGGCCACGACGGCCACCGCGCTGTCTCCGACCGCCAGCACCTTCTTCACGCCGGGGCGCTTTTCAATCGCGGCGGCATTGAAGCTCTTGACCTTGCCGCCGAACACCGGACAGTCCTTGATGGCCGCATTGAGCATGCCGGGCAGTTTCAGGTCCGCGCCGTACACCTGCTTGCCGGTGACCTTGTCCAGCGTGTCCAGCCTTGCCAGGCGCTTGCCCACGAGCTTCCAGTCTTTCGGGTCTTTGAGCTTGACCTCGGTGGGGGGCGCCACCTTGGCTGCCGCAATCGTCACTTTGCCGTAGGTGGTTTTGCGGCCCGATGGCGTGTGAGTAATCACGCTGCTGGCGGCTGTGCATTCGGCCGCCGGCACCTTCCATTCATCGGCTGCGGCTTGCACCAGCATCATTCGGGCGGTGGCGCCGCCCTTGCGCACATAGTCGTGCGATTCACGGATCCCGCGGCTGCCGCCGGTGGAGAAGTTGCCCCAGGCCCGGTTGCGCGCCAGGTTCTGACCGGGTGTCGGGTATTCGGTGGTGACTTTGGCCCAGTTGCATTCCAGTTCTTCTGCCACGAGTTGCGCGAGCCCGGTCAGGCTGCCCTGGCCCATTTCAGAGCGGGCGATGCGGATGACCACTGTGTCGTCGGGGCGCACAACGACCCAGGCATTGATCTCCGGCGAGGCTGCGCCCTGGGCCGCCGCCGTGCCGGCGAACGGAATGTGAAAACCGACGATGAGGCCGGCCGAGGCGCCCGAGGCCAGGAAGCGGCGGCGCGAGAGACGCAGAGGGTTTGCGGAGGGCAGGGGGATGGCGCTCATGTCGTGCTCCCGTCGGTGTGCTGAATGGCGAGCGCCGCGCTTTTGGTGTTGCCACCTGCGGCAACAACCTTGATGGCGGCGCGGATGCGGTTGTAGGTGCCGCAGCGGCAGATGTTGGTCATCGCCTCATTGATGTCGGCATCGGTCGGGTTCGGTTTGGCCTTGAGCAGCGCCGCCGCCGTCATCAMCATGCCGCACTGGCAATAGCCGCACTGCGGAACGTCCAGCGCAACCCAGGCCTTTTGTATGGGGTGCGAGCCGTCCGGCGACAAACCTTCAATAGTCACGATTTTTTCGTTCGCACTCACCGTCGAGACGGGGCGCACGCAACTGCGTGTAGGCACGCCGTCAATGTGCACGGTGCAGGCGCCGCAGGCCGCGATGCCGCAGCCGTATTTGGTGCCGGTGAGCCCGAGCTGTTCTCGGATGACCCACAGCAGCGGTGTGTCGTCCTCCACTTCAAACTCACGCACGGTACCGTTGACGTTCAGTTTTGCCATGGATGCGCTCCTCAATATTTGAAGGAAGGATGGGCCGGATGACTGGGAGATAGTAGCGCTGGGGCATGTCAAATGCACCCGGCAATGCTATACCTGAGTAATGTGCTGACTTGCGCTTGGCAATAAAGTTCGGCCGGGTAAACCCTTGTGAGACCGGCGCTTTTCGTCAGTGAACTTCTGCCAGCGGCAGGCCAGTGAAAGCCGCGTAGCGTTGAGCGGCAAGCCGCAGTGCGCCGGCGCTGCCGCGCGGCAGCGGCGCGAAGGGCGCTGTGCTGATACTGAGCGCGCCTTTTTTTACCTCCGCCTGCCAGGTGCCGGCCACGCGCCCACCGACCAGCAGCGCCGGGCGGAACAGGCCATTGGGCGTCATGAGCTTGCCGGCGTGTTCGCTGTCGATGATGGCTTTGCGGTCCGTGTAGCCCAGCACGTATTCGTCGAAGCCGGCGAGTAATTGAAGCGCGGGCTTGCCAGCCGGCGGTAAAGGCGTGCGTTTGAACCACCACACGGTGTTCCCGTCAAACAGTGCCTGTGCCAGGCCGGCTTCGGCCATCTCCAGCGCCGCCCTGGCTTCGCCGGCGGCCAGCCCTGACCACCAGGAAAAATCGGCCAGAGTGGCGGGGCCATGGCTGGCAAAGTAGCGCTGCGCCAGTTGTTTGAGTGCGTCCTCGCGAGGCAGCTCCTTGCCTGCTTCGAGTCCGGGAGGCAGCCATTCATCAAGCAGTGTGTAGGTGGCCTGCTTGCCGCGCGGATCGCCCAGACAGATCAGCCCAACTTGGGCCGCGCGGTACAGGATGCGCCCCCCGCGATGGCCTTCAGTGTTGACGCGATGCTGCGCGAGCGCAGCAAAAAGTTCCAGGCGTGTGAGCTGCCGGCCGCCTTCCAGGCACTGCCGGAGGGCCGGAAGGATTTTGCGGAAGGCCGCCTCATCCAGCTGAACCTCACGGTAGGCTGCCGCGGTGCGGGTCAGCAAAGCCGGCGCGGCCAGGGCCAGCAGCCAGCGCAGGTCGGCGGCCGCTACCAGGTGCAGTGTGCCGCGCAGGACCCAGCTGCGGACCACCTTGCGTTGGGACAGTGCCTGTTCAATCGACGCGTCAGTGATGGCCGCAGCGGTTGCGAGGCGCGAGCCAACTGCCCAGCGGGCGTGGGCATATTCCTGTGCCTGCACGGCGCCAAACCACTGCACGGCCTGATCGACGCGTTTGAAATTTGAGGCCCCAGGCGGGGCGGTTGGCACAAGGCGCTGGCTGGCCTGCCGCAGCGCGAGCAGTTCCTGCCGCGAGATCTCCGCCATGCTCAGGCAACGTTTTCAAGCATGGCGAGCATGCGGCTTTGCCAGGCTGCGGGAGAGAACCGTTCGCGCAGCAGTTGCTGCGACGCCTGCACCATGGCCTGGCGACGGGGTACGTCTGCCAGCAGGTCGGCGCATGCC
>NZ_JBFUGX010000217.1:0-6317 GCF_056402675.1 Polaromonas sp. P3_C2
GTCACCCCTGGAAGCCGCCTCAATCATGGTGAAACCGGCGATCAGCTCTTTGGCTTCGGTGAAGGGGCCATCGATGACCGTGGGCTTGCCACCGGAAAACCGGATGAGCGCGCCCTTTGAGCTTGCCTGCAGGCCCTCGCCGCCCAGCAGCATGCCGGCCTTGGCCAGTTCTTCGTTGTAGGCGCCCATGGCGGCCAGCAGTGCGGGGCTGGGCAGCTCGCCGGCTTCAGTGCTCGCGTCGGATTTGCGCAGGATCATGTATTGCATGCGTGAAGTCTCCTTGGAACCCGGTTTTTACCTCAAACACGGGCCCGGCAGCCAGGCGCCCGCTTTCAGGACTTCGCGGCAGTCTGTGCTTCGACCTGCTGGCGCAAGCGCTCTTCGGCTTCGCGAAGTTCAGGCGTGAATTCGGCGCCGAAGTCTTCAGCCGAAAACACCTGGCGGATTTCGATTTCGGCCTCGCTCTCAGGCGGCAAGGGGCAGCGTTTGATCCACTCAATCGCCTCTTCTTTCGACGAGACTTGCAGCATCCAGAAACCGGCGACCAACTCTTTGGTTACGGGGAAAGGCCCGTCGATCACGGTGCGCTTGCTGCCGGAAAACCTGACGCGCGCGCCTTTGGCGCTGGGGTGCAAGCCTTCGCCCGCCAGCATCACGCCAGCCTTGACCAGCGATTCGTTGAACTTGCCCATGTCGGCCAGCAGTTGTTCGCTGGGCATTTCGCCGGCTTCGCTGTGTTTGTCGGCTTTGATGAGGACCATGAATTTCATTTCGGACTCCTTGGTGTTGCGTTAGGTTTGCGTTGGGAGCGGAGAGCCCGGACAACCCGGGCAGAAAAATCCTGCTCTTACCGGTACGACGAACGGAAAGCGCGAAATCGACAACGCGGGACCATTTTTTTTAGGTTTTTTTGTAACGACGGCCGAAAAGGCCTGGTACCTGGCTCAGGTCAGCAGGGTCACTGCTGCCGAAAAGCTGAAAAAAGCCAGCACCGTCGACAACAGGATGATGCGCGCGATGCGGCCGTTGTCCGCGCCAAAGCGCTCGGCCAGCAGCGCCACATTGCTGGCGCTGGGCAACGCCGCCACCAGTACGATGACCGTGAGTGCGAAGGGTTGCAGCGGCACGCCCACAGCGATGGCACCCAACCCGACGAGGCCCACCAATACCGGGTGCACCACCAGTTTGATGAGCGCAACCGGCACATACTCCTTCAGGGGTGTGGCAGCCGTACTGTTCATCTGCGAGCGCGCCAGCACCGCGCCAATGGTGAACAGCGCCACAGGCGAGGCCGCATCGGCCAGCAGCCCGACGGTCTGCATCACCGGCCCTGGCAACATCACACCCAGCCCGGACGATAGCGCGCCCAGCACAATCGCCCACGGCATGGGATTGAGCGCCACGCCCTTGAGCGCTTTTTGCGCAGCGACCTCTGCGCCATGAATGTCGGCCGAGTCCAGCCGCGACAGCGCGATGCACAGCGAGCTTGTCACGAGCAAGTCAACCAGGATGGTGACGATGGCCGGGCCGGCGGCCTGAGCGCCCAGCAGTGCCACCAGCAGCGGCACGCCCATGAAGCCCGTATTGGGGAAAGCCGCCACCAGCGCACCGAAAGACGCATCGTTCCAGGCAATACGGCCCTTGCGCGTGAGCATCACGGTGAAAGCCACCATCAGCAACGCGCACACCAGGTAGACCGCCACCAGGCTCGCGTCCAGCAGCTGCGCAATCGGCGTGCCGGCGCCAAAGCGGTACAGCATGCAGGGCAATGCGAAATACAACACGAAGGTATTGAGGCCAGGAATGGCCAGCTGCGGGAGCAGGCCCCGGCGTGCAGCAAGGTAGCCGCACAGCACCAGGGCGAAAAAAGGGAAAGTGACGAAAAGAATGCGGAGCACGGCACTGATTGTCGCCCACGCCCTTGCGTGCGAGTGAGCAGCACGGTCCCGCTTGCACATCGATTGAGCATAAAAAATAGCTGCGGCGCAGGCATCGCCTGCGCGAGCAGCTATGTTTTTAATAGCAAAAAATGGTTGGCCAGCGGGTCCGCGTCAGGTGATACCGATCTGACCCAGCCAGCCTGCCGCCGAGCGCCTAGCTCCCCCGGCGGCGTTGCCCTTTAAAAGCTGTGCGCAATGCCCGCGTAAATGGTTCTTTGCCCCTGGTTGACATTCGGATTTCCCGAGATGCCCCCGTCCACCCCGAAGTTGGCACCACTGGAGTTGCTGACGCTGCCGAATGATGCGTACAGCAACGTGCGCTTGGACATGCTGTAGTCCGCACCCACCATGCCCAGCGTGGCCTTGCCGGCCACCCGGTCAGACTTCACGTGGAAGACCGAACCGATCAGCGTGAGCGCTGGCGTCACATCGTAACGAACGCCAACCCAGGCATGCTTGAGCTTGGACGCGGCTGTGAGGGCCGCGTCGGGTGCGGTGATGTAGTCGTAGGCCGCATAGAGCTTGGCCGGGCCGAACTTGTATGTGCCGCCTATGATGGTTTCCTTGGAGGTGCTGAAAACATCCGTGAAGGTGGCGGCAGCATTACGGCGCTCTGAATAGATGGCGCGCAGCATCAGGTCCTGGTTCGCATAGGTCATCGATATGCCCTCGCCGCGGTTGGCCTTGCTGTTTCCAGCCTGTTCGCCAAACGAGATTTGCCCGGTGGCGCTGAAGCCGCCCATATCAGGCGTTGAATACTCGACCACGTTGCTGGCACCGGGCCAGCTGCGGCCCCTGACCAGGGTGGCGCTGCCCACCCACTGTTGGCCGGTCGGGTCCAGGTCCCACACGTCGTTGCTGATGAACAGGTTCTTGCCAAGACGGAAGCTGCCCCAGCTGGCGTTGGACAGACCGACATAGGCGCGGCGGTTGAACAATGCCGAGCCGACCGAGCCGTTTTTCAGTTCAAACCCGCTTTCGAGAAGGAAGTTGGCCGCCAGCCCGCCGCCCAGGTCTTCCTTGCCCTTCATGCCCCACATGCTGGTGCCCCACTGGTTGCTGGCCACCATGGTTTTGGAGAAGCTGGCATTGGCCACCGGGTCATACACATGGTCGATATACGCCAGGCCTGATACGGCACGTCCGTACATGGTGACACTGGACTGGGCCGAGGCCAACTGTGGCGCCAGCGCGGCCGCGCAGGCCACACCGAGGTACACACTACGGAAAGCAGCTTTCATGATTTGTCTCTCTTTGCTATGGTTAGGTTGAGTCAGTTAAAAAGTCCGGATATGCCCATCCGCCGGCATGGCTGCCCAGAGCGAACCCGGTTCGGGCGGGGAAAATCTGCGGCGAGCTTCATCGTGCTTTTCAGGGCTCGGTAGCTGGCAGCGCCGCATGGCGTTTTGGCCGTGTTGATGTCTGTTCATGGTGGTCCGCCGACAGGCAAGGCGCGGTCCAGATGCACATAACCGCCATCGGGATGAATCCACTGGCCCGTCGTGTGTKAGGCGCGATCGGACAGCAGGAACACTACCGTGTCGGCAATTTCGCGGTCGGTCGTCATGCGCTGGCCCAGGGGGATCCGGGCCGTGATGTCGGCCAGCGCCGCTGCCGGGTCGGCAAAGGTCTTGAGCCACGTTTCATAGAGCGGCGTCATGACTTCGGCCGGCAGCACCGCATTGACCCGCACGCCATGTGGCGCCAGGGCGGCAGCCCATTCGCGTGTCAGCCCCAGCTGGGCCGCCTTGGCCGCGACGTAGCCGCTGGTGTTGCCCTGCCCAGTGAGCGCCGTCTTGGAGGAAATGTTGACGATGGCGCCGCGCCTGGCCTTTAGCTGGTCCAGGCACAGGTGAGCCATCAGGTAGTAATGCATCAGGTTGGACTGCAGCGAGCGCTCGAAGGCCTCGGGGCCGGCCTCCAGGCCGACGCTGTCGTTGACGCCGGCGTTGTTGACCAGCGCATCAATGCCGCCGAATTCGGCCACGGCACCCTGCACCGCGGTCCGGCAGGCCGATTCGCTTTCAAGGTCGAGCTGGAAAAACCCATGGCGTGCACCGAGCTCCCGCAAGGCCGCGGAAAATTCCGGCAACAAGGGGCTGCGGCCGAAGATCACCGGCACGGCGCCCTCCCGCGCCAGCTGCAGGCTGATGGCCCCGCCAATTCCGGCGCCCCCGCCGGTGACAATGACAATCTTGTTTTGAAGGTGCAAATTCATCAAGGGCTCCGGTGTCAGATGTTGGTTATGGTCAGGCTCAGCCGAGGGTGTGTAGCGGCCATCAGCCCTTGAAGGCGTACTGCGCCAGCGACTCGCGCTTCATCTCAATCGAATAGCCAGGCCGCTGCGGCGGCATGTAGGCGGCATGGCGAATCACGCAGGGGTCCACGAAATGCTCGTGCAGGTGGTCCACGTATTCGATCACCCGGCCTTCCTTGGTACCGGCGATGCAGAGGTAATCGATCATCGACAGGTGCTGCACGTATTCGCACAAGCCGACCCCGCCGGCATGCGGACAAACCTTGAGCCCATATTTGGCCGCCATCAACATCACGGCCAGCACCTCGTTGACCCCGCCCAGGCGGCAGGCGTCGATCTGCACCACGTCAATGGCGCCCTGCATGATGAGCTGCTTGAACATGACGCGGTTCTGGCACATCTCGCCGGTGGCGACCTGCATGTCGCCCTTCACCGCCTCGCGGATGCGGCGGTGACCCTCGATGTCGTCGGGGCTGGTCGGCTCTTCGATGAACCAGGGCTTGGCAAAGCCCAGGTGGCCCAGCCACTCAATCGCCTCGTTGACATCCCACACCTGGTTGGCGTCGATCATCAGGGTGCGGTCGGGGCCGAGCACCTCGCGGGCGACGCGCACCCGCCGGATGTCGTCCTGCAGGTCGCGGCCCACCTTGAGCTTGATGTGCGAAAAGCCGGCGTCCACCGCCTCCTGGGCCAGGCGCCTGAGCTTTTCGTCGTCATAGCCCAGCCAGCCGGCGGAAGTGGTGTAGCAGGCGTATCCTTCCTGCTCGAGCGTCTTCAGGCGCGCGTCCTTGCCGGCGGCCTGGCGCGTCAACAGCGCCAGCGCTTCGGCCGGCGTGATGCAGTCGGTGATGTAGCGGAAGTCGATCAGCCTGACGATCTCTTCCGGGCTCATGCGGGCCACCAGCTTCCACACCGGCACGCCCTCCTGCTTGGCCCACAGGTCCCACACGGCATTGACCACGGCGGCAGTCGCCAGGTGGATCGCGCCCTTGTCGGGGCCGATCCATCGCAGCTGGCTGTCCGAGGTGATGTAACGCCAGAAGCGGCCCATGTCTTCGGTCACCCAGTCCATGTCGAGACCGACCACCAGGTGGCGCATGGCTTCGATGGCGGCACAGCAGATTTCATTGCCGCGGCCGATGGTGAAGGTCAGGCCATGGCCTTCAAGCCCCGGCTCGCCGGTTTCCAGCACCACATAGGCGGCCGAATAGTCCGGGTCCGGATTCATCGCGTCCGAGCCGTCGAGATGCCGCGACGTGGGAAAGCGCACATCGACGACACGCATGGATTGGATAGTGCTCATGAAGGATTGCCTGGGGATTGCTGTTTGCCTGGTGAAGAAGCGCTTCAGCGCGTGGTAGCCCTGAGGCCGCCGCACCCATCAGTCATACAGAACCGCAGCGATCTTGGGATCATTGATGGTGGTCTTGTCGTAGTAGTAAAAGCCGGTGTCGATGACCTTGGGCAGCTTTTCGCCCTTGAGGGACTTGACCGCCGCCTCCACCGTCTTGTAGCCAATGCCGACCGGGTTCTGGGTAATGGCGCCGGCCATTGAGCCGTCCATGATGGCGGCCTTTTGCTGCTTGCCGGAGTCGTAGCCGATGATCACCACCTTGCGCTTCATCTCCCTGGCGCCATTCAGTGCACCGATGGCCGAGCCTTCGTTGGCGCCGAAAATTCCCTTGAGGTTAGGGTTGGCCTGCAGGATGGACTTGGTGATCTCGGTCGATTTGAGCTGGTCGCCGCCGCCGTACTGCACGCTGACGATCTTGATGTTGGGATAGGTTGACTTGATACGGTTGACAAATCCGTCGGTGCGATCGATGCCGGTGCGGCTGGTCTGGTCATGCACCACGAGGGCGACATCGCCGCTTTTACCGATCAGCTCGGCCATCTTGTCGGCGGCGAGGGCTGCGGCGGCCACGTTGTTGGTGGTGGTCGTGGTCACCGGAATATCGCTGTCCACGCCCGAGTCAAATGCGATGACCGGGATCTTGGCGGCCTGGGCCTTTTTCAGCAGCGGGATCGATGCCTTGCTGTCCAGCGCGGCAAAGCCGATGGCCGACGGCTTTTTGGCCAGCGCCGCCGCGAACATGTCGATCTGCTTGTCCACCATGCTC
>NZ_JBFUGX010000218.1:0-6274 GCF_056402675.1 Polaromonas sp. P3_C2
GGCCTGGAGGGTGACGACGACTGAGCGCCCCCGGAACAAATGGGAGAATTGCCACATGCGCATCCTGCTTGCTGAAGACGACATGCTGCTTGGTGACGGCCTGCAGTCCGGCCTGAGGCAGCTTGGCTTTCAGGTTGACTGGGTTCGCGATGGTACGGCCGCAGAACGCGAGTTGCGCGCACAGGTCTATGACGCAGCCGTGCTCGACCTCGGATTACCGCGCAAGGACGGCCTGGAGGTTCTGGGCGCTATTCGGCGGGCGGGCTTCTTGACGCCCATGCTGGTACTGACGGCCCGCGACGCGGTTCCGGACCGCATACGCGGGCTTGATGTCGGGGCCGACGACTATGTGGTCAAGCCGGTCGATATGCAGGAGCTGGCCGCCCGCCTGCGGGCACTGGTGCGCCGTGCTCACGGCCAACCGCAGGAGTGCCTGCGTGTGCAGGATGTCGTGCTCGACCCGGCCGCCCGCTCCGTGCACCAGGCCGGTCAGTTCGTCACACTGTCTACCCGCGAATTTGACCTGTTGCAGGCGCTCATGCTCAGTGCCAACCGTGTTCTTTCCCGTGAACAGCTTGAGCAGCAGCTCTACAGCTGGGGCAAGGAGGTGGAGAGCAACGCCGTGGAAGTCCATGTCCACAACCTGCGGCGCAAGCTGGGCAGCAAGCTGATCCACACGGTGCGTGGGGTCGGTTATATGTTGCAACGCGACGCGCCGAAATCGTGATTCCGCGGCCGCACTCCCTGCAGGGCCGCCTGACGGCCATGGTGCTTTCCGTGGTGCTGACGGTCTGGCTGGCGACCGCGGCGCTGACATGGCTGGATGTGAGCCATGAGCTTGACGAGTTGCTTGATGGCCACCTGGCCCAGGCCGCCGCCCTGCTGGTGGTGCAGCAGGCACAGGAGCTGGAGGAGGGCGACCGTGGCGTTGATACGCCCACACTGCACCGCTACGCGCCCAAAGTGATGTTCCAGGTGTTTCATGAGAACCGGCTTACGCTGCGTTCTGCCAACGCACCTGTCACGCCCATGGTCGAGCGCAGCAAACAGTTCAAAACCGGCTTCACCACCGTGCAGATGGCCGGTTCAGCGTGGCGGGTGTTTGCCACCTATGGCGCAGAGGACGACGTGCAGGTGTATGTAGGGGAGCAAACGGGCTCCCGCAACGACATCTTGCTGGCGGTGCTGCGCAGCACGCTGTGGCCCATGGCGCTGGCTCTGCCTTTGCTTGCCCTGGCGCTGTGGTGGGCCGTGTACCGCGGCGTTGCACCCATGCGCCGGCTGGGCCACGCGCTGGCCGAGCGGCAACCGGCGGCTGTACTGCCGCTTGCCCTGAACGACGTGCCATCGGAGATGGTGCCCATGGTTGATGCCCTGAACGCCCTGTTTGTGCGCATAGCGACGCTGCTGGAGTCTGAACGGCGCTTTACCGCCGATGCCGCCCATGAATTGCGCACACCGATTGCCGCCATCAGGGCACAGGCCGAGGTGGCGCTGGGCGAAACCGCCGAAGGCCCGCGAAGGCAAGCGCTGCACAACACGCTCGAGGGCTGCGACCGGGCGGCCCGGCTTGTGGAGCAGTTGCTCACCCTGTCGAGGCTGGACGCTGTTGCAATGCCGGCGTCTGCGCCCGTGGACATGAGTGCACTGGTACGGCGCGTGGTCGCAGAGCTGGCACCCAAGGCCATCAGTAAAAACCAAACGCTGGAGCTGGACGCCGCGGAATCCTGCCATCTTCAGGGCGACGAAATTCTGCTGACCGTGCTGGTGCGCAACCTTGTAGACAACGCGGTGAGATACAGCCCTGGGATGGCGCGCGTGAAAGTGTCGGTTCAGCAGCAGGATGGACGGGTGGTTTTGCGTGTGGAAGACAGCGGCCCGGGCATGACCGAAGGCGAACTCCAGCGGCTGGGTGAGCGGTTTTTCCGGGTGACCGGCAACACCGAAAGCGGTAGCGGCCTTGGCTGGTCCATTGTGCGGCGCGTCGCGGCCGTGCATGGGATGCGGCTGCAAGTTGAAGCTTCGACCGAGCTGGGCGGTCTTGCGGTGCGGGTGCTTGGGCCGCAGGCATCGAGCCCGTTTTAAATGGCCGCGAGGATTCCGGTTGTTGGACCTGACAGTGTTGAGTCCCGTGGTGCAGTCCGAGGGATTCACTCCAGTCATGTATCAACCTTTTCACTTTTTCGCCACAAGTCTGGACAACTCCACCACGCCGACCGGCGGACGGATCAGCCAGGGCAATATGAAGACCCGTTTGGCCAGTCCGCCGGCCATGCGATCCATCTGCTTGCGCTCACCGGCAAGCCGCGCCGCCAGCAAGCGGTCCGTGGTGCCGGCCGCCRGCACGCTCTTGTTGAGCACCCACGCATAGGGCTCGATGCCGGCGCGGCGCAGGTCGTCCTGCAGGGCGGCGGCCTGTGAGACCGGGGTCACCTCCGGCAGGGCCACCAGAATGATTTTTGTGTACGCCGCATCCTGCAGCCTCATCAATGGCGTGACAACGCGCGTTGCGCCCTGGCCTTCGTACTCCCGCATCATCTGCCGGTGGTAGGCGCCGGTGGCGTCCATCAGCAGCAGGGAATGGCCGGTCGGTGCGGTGTCCAGCACCACAAAGGCACTGCGTCCTTCACTGACAACGTGCGAGAAGGCGTGAAACACGGCCACTTCCTCTGTGCACGGCGACTGGAGGTCTTCCAACAGCAGGGCCTGCTCCTGCGCATCCAGGCCGGGTGACCTGGCCGCCATGATCTTGTCGATGTAGCGCTGCGTTTCGACTTTGGGGTCTATGCGGTCCACCCGCAGGCCCGGCACTTCGCCCCCTATCGTGCCCGCAAGGTGGGCCGCAGGATCGGTGGTGCTCAGGTGCACGGTTTTGCCGCGCTGGACCAGTCCAAGGGCCAGCGCGGCGGCTACTGTCGTTTTGCCGACGCCACCCTTGCCCATGACCATGATCAGCCCGTGTCCGCTCGCAACCAGTTCGTCGGCCAGGGCGTCCAGACCCGGGAAAGGGCCGACGGGCTCTGCCGCAAGCGTCTTGCCGGCCGCCATGCGACCGGTGTCTGCCGCAAGAAGCGCGCGCAGGGCCGGCAAGCCGACGGTGTCGAACACCCTCAAGGGCACTCTGTCCTGCGGCAGTGCACGCAGGGAAGAGGGCATTTCTGCCAGGGCCTGCTGCCCGACAGCCTCGATGGCCGCCGCCACCGCATCGGCTGCATCGCTGGCGTGAAACTCGCCATTGACCACCAGCCGCTGGTTGTTCAGGCTCAAGGCCAGGAGTTCCCCAGAGGTGCGCGCCGCCTCCGCAATCGCGCCCCGGTCCGGCCGGGTAACCAGAATCACCGTCGTTTTAGCCGGGTCGCCCAAAGCCTCTAGCGCCGCCTTGAACCGCTCCTCCTGCATCTTCAGGCCCGAGTGCGGGCCCAGACAGGATGCACCGCGGTCGTTGCCATCCAGAAACCCGCTCCATGCCTTGGGCAGACTAAGAAGGCGCAAGGTGTGTCCCGTCGGCGCCGTGTCAAAAACGATATGGTCGAAGTGGTCCGCATCGTCGGACAGCAGGGATGCGAACTCATCGAACGATGCGATTTCCGTGGTGCAGGCACCTGACAACTGCTCACGAACCGTTGAAAGTTCCGCTTCGCTGGCCCGCGCGTCCATCTGGGTCAGCACACGCTGACGGTAGGACTCTGCAGCCGTGTCCGGGTCGATGTTCAATACCGACAGCCCGGGAGCGCCGGGCACCGCTGTGGGGATGTTGCGCAGCTCGATGCCCAGCATTTCGTCGAGATTCGATGCCGCGTCGGTACTGACCAGTAAAACCTTTTTCCCCGCGTCGGCCAGCGCCAGCGCCGTGGCGGTGGACAGCGATGTCTTGCCGACCCCACCTTTTCCGGTAAAGAAAAGATATCGTGTCGGCATCTTGAGAAAGCCCATGGCCTCGGGCTGCGACCAACGATGTGCTTCTTCATGCGCGCGGATGACGCCGGTATGCGCGATGCCGTCAGTGGTGATGGTGCCGTGTGTGAGCATCTTTGATCGACCTTACATTTATCCCGGATTGAAATCGAAACAACGAACCGCATCCGGCGGCATTCGACGCGTATCCGCCCGGAAGATGTCCGGAGCGGCTTCAGCGCTCACAGGGAATCCTCCGCGACGGCCCAGACAAGCTGAGTCCGACAGGCGCTGGGCGCGGATGCCGATAACCGGCCAATTCCGCGACGTCGGTCTCACTCCTTGTGGAGGGTAAGTTCATGGAGTGACTGTGCATGGGCATCAAAAGGTGTCCGTTCGCCAGCAGACTTAAACCACAGCGCCAAACAGCGCGCCTACACCCGCGGTAACGCCCATGGCCAGTGCACCCCAAAAAGTCACGCGCCACGCGCCAGGCAGAACTGCGGCGCCGCCCGCCCGCGCGGCCATCGCGCCCAGGGATGCCAGAAATACCAGAGAGGTTCCAGACACCCACCAGATCAGCGTGCCGCCGGGCGCCACCGCGGCGACGGCGAGCGGCAAGAGGGCGCCGCACGCAAAGCTGGCTGCCGACGCGAGCGCGGCCTGTAGGGGCCGGGCGGCCATGTCGTCGTAAATGCCCAGCTCGTCGCGCGCATGCGAACCCAGGGCGTCATGGGCCATGAGTTGCTCCGCAACCTGTCGGGCTAGCGCAAGGTCCAGCCCGCGCGCGACATAAATAGCCGTCAGCTCGTGATGTTCGGCCGCGGGATCCTTCTCGAGTTCGGCATGCTCCCGGGCCAGGTCGGCCTTCTCGGTATCGGATTGCGAATGCACCGACACGTATTCGCCCGCGGCCATCGACATCGCGCCGGCCACCAGGGCAGCCACGCCCGTCATCAGCACATTGCCATGAGTCGCGCTGGCGGCGGCGACCCCCACGATCAGGCTGGCGGTGGATACGATGCCGTCATTGGCGCCCAGGACGGACGCGCGGAGCCAGCCGATGCGTGAGGTTCTGTGCCGTTCAATGTGTCTCATGCTTTGTCTTTCGTTGCAAGGGGGAATCAGCGGCGGCCCGGGAGCATGCGTATCAGGGTGTTATCGCGCAGTATGTAGTGGTGATACAGGGCAGCCACTGCATGCAGGCCCACCAGAAAATACCCAACAGTCGCTCCCGCTTCGTGGACTTTCTTGATCCAGTCCGCCGCATCCTTGTTGCCGGCCATCAACGCGGGCAATTGCAGCCCGAAAAAAGGAATGGGTTGCCCACGGGCACTGAGTACCAGCCACCCGGCCAGGGGCATCCCTATCATCAGTAAATAAAGCCCTGCCTGTACCAGCCGGGCCAATTGGCTTTGCCAAAGTGGCGGCGCTGGAGCGACCGGTGGGGAGCGAGTCCAGAGATTAATCACCAGGCGAAGCCAGGCGAGAACAAATACAGACAGGCCCAGCATGTAGTGCCAGGTCCTCAGCTCACTTCGTATGTCGCTTCCCTTGGGAAAAGCCTCGCTGACCTCCATGCAGATGTAAACCGCCGCCAGCAAGAAGAGCATGAACCAGTGCAGTCCCATCGAGAGCAGCCTGTAGCGGTTTTCCAAGTGTTTTTTTAAATTCATTGTCTGTCTCTTCTTATCATTAAAGTGAAGTGTTGACTGCAGGCCCCAACGTTGGTCGGTTGGCGTGACTACATATCTGTGCCACCCTGGCTTAAGTGAGTGCCTCATTCAGCTTTCCCGGATGGCGATAAATGGCAGGGCATCTTCCAGAATAGATAAAGGGCGTGCGTGATACTGGGCCACAGCAGGCTCCTGAGTTATCGGCAGCATGAGCCAGCAGCCGCTGCGGGCACTTGACCTGCGTCAACCGAGACGGACTTTCGGGAGCCACACTGCACACCCCTCGGGTCACCCTCAGCACAATTCAACAGTCGCTCATTCTGCTTTCACAGAGATTGCCGGGAATTGCAGGCGATAGCACCTGGTAAAGCCTGGCGGCGGTGGTACCAGTCCAAATCGCGCTCCATGAATGGCGGCAATCTTTTCGACCACACGCAGACCGGTGCCCAGACCCAATGAACGCGAATTGCTCGCGTTAAGGCTGACCGCAAGGACTTGAATGTCTTTTTTGGCCGAATCACACACCTGGAGCCAACGGGCCACAGGGTCCAGTTGCACTTCCACGCGGGTTCCCGGTGGCGTATGGCTCAAGGCGTTTTCAACCAGATTGCGAAGCACCAGCCTTAGCAGTACCGCGTGCCCCTCAATGCTGAAGAAGCCCGGGCTCACCAAGGATAGATCATGTCGGGTTTCCATGGCAGCCT
>NZ_JBFUGX010000219.1:0-6268 GCF_056402675.1 Polaromonas sp. P3_C2
GCGTCCAGAAGCATGCGCTCGTGGCCGTCGAGCTCCACCTCGATGGTCTGCATGTAGGGCTTGGCATCGGTGTCCGGGTCGTAGCGGTAGATCTTGAAGGTGCGTTTGGTCATGGGGTTCTCGCTTCTTGTAGGGTCGCAGGGCGTCAGAGCAATAGGGGCTACGTCTTCAGAAAGTACGCGTCTTGAGCGGAACCGAATCGACCGTCAGGGGTTTCATCTGCACCGGCTTGTAAGCCAGGCGGCTGCCTTCGCTGTACCAGAGCGTGTGCTTGTGCCAGTCGGTGTCGTTGCGGCCGTTCGGGTGCGCGGGCGTGTCGCCGTAATCGTCGACGGAGTGCGCACCGCGGCTTTCCTGGCGGGCCGCGGCGGACACGATGGTGGCCTGCGCTGCTTCGATCAGGTTTTCCACTTCCAGCGCTTCGATGCGCGCGGTGTTGAAAATCTTCGACTTGTCCTTCAGTCCGATGCTGTTGACGCGGGCACGCAGCGCGGCAATTTTCGTCACGCCTTCGTTCATGATGGCCTGTGTGCGGAACACGCCGGCATGCTGCTGCATGGCGGCGCGCAGGTCGTTGGCCACGTCTTGCGCGTATTCGCCGTCGGTCGCGTTGTCCAGGCGCGCGATGCGGGCCAGGGTCTTGTCGGCGGCATCCGCCGGCAGCGGCTTGTGCGTGGTGGTCTTGGCGAACTCGACGATGTGGTTGCCGGCGGCCTTGCCGAACACCAGCAGGTCGAGCAGCGAGTTGGTGCCCAGGCGGTTGGCACCGTGCACGCTGACGCAGGAACATTCGCCCACCGCATACAGGCCGTTGACCACCTGGCTCTGGTTGTTGGCGTCCTGCGTGACAACCTGRCCATGGATGTTGGTCGGGATGCCGCCCATCTGGTAGTGGATGGTGGGCACCACGGGAATAGGTTCCTTGGTGATGTCGACGTTGGCGAAGTTGTGGCCGATCTCGAACACCGAGGGCAGGCGCTTCATGATGGCGTCCACGCCCAGATGGGTCATGTCCAGCAGGATGTAGTCCTTGTTGGGGCCGCAGCCGCGGCCTTCCTTGATTTCCTGGTCCATGGAGCGCGAGACGAAGTCGCGCGGCGCGAGGTCTTTCAGCGTGGGCGCATAACGCTCCATGAAACGCTCGCCATTGCTGTTGCGCAGAATCGCTCCTTCGCCGCGGCAGCCTTCGGTCAGCAGCACGCCGGCGCCGGCCACGCCGGTCGGGTGGAACTGCCAGAATTCCATGTCTTCCAGCGGGATGCCGGCACGCGCTGCCATGCCCAGGCCGTCGCCAGTGTTGATGAAGGCGTTCGTTGACGCGGCAAAAATGCGCCCTGYGCCGCCGGTGGCCAACAGCGTGGTCTTGGCTTCAAAAATGTGGACGTCGCCGGTTTCCATTTCGAGGGCGGTCACGCCCACGACGTCACCGGCGGAGTCGCGGATCAGGTCCAGCGCCATCCACTCGACGAAAAAGCTGGTTTTTTCCTTGACGTTTTGCTGGTACAGCGTGTGCAGCATGGCGTGGCCGGTGCGGTCGGCCGCGGCGCAGGCGCGCTGCACGGGTTTTTCACCGTAGTTGGCGGTGTGGCCGCCGAAGGGGCGCTGGTAAATCGTGCCGTCGGGGTTGCGGTCGAAAGGCATGCCCATATGCTCGAGGTCGTACACGACCTTGGGCGCTTCGCGGCACATGTATTCGATGGCGTCCTGGTCGCCGAGCCAGTCGGAGCCCTTGACGGTGTCATAGAAGTGGTAGTGCCAGTTGTCTTCGCTCATGTTGCCGAGCGATGCGCCGATGCCGCCCTGGGCTGCAACGGTGTGCGAGCGGGTGGGGAACACTTTGGAAAGCACGGCCACGTTGAGGCCGGCGCGCGCCAGCTGCAGCGATGCGCGCATGCCGGAGCCGCCGGCACCGACGATGACGACGTCAAATTTGCGCTTGGGGAGTTTGGATGTTGCTGTCATGATTTTGTGGGGTGTCGGTCTTCTTGTCGGGTCTGTGGGGTCAGCGGCGGCTTAAACGCGCCACAGCACCTGAATGCCCCAGCCGGCGCAGGCCACCAGCCAGACGATCGTGAAAACATTCAAAACGAGTTTGATGGAGGCTGGCTTGATGTAGTCCATCCAGATGTCGCGCATGCCGACCCACACGTGCAACAGTAGGGCAACGATGACCACAAACGTCAGCGTCTTCATCCACTGGGACGAGAAGATGCCGGCCCACTTGTCGTAGCCGATGGGGCCTTTGCTGAAGATGACCTGGGCCAGGACCAGCACGGTGAAGAGGGCCATCAGGGCGGCCGTGACGCGCTGCGCGAGCCAGTCGCGCAAACCATAGTGGGCACCGACAACGATGCGTTTGGAGCCGTAGTTAACTGCCATTTTTGTGCTCCTTGATTAATACGCGCCGAAAAGCTTGAGTGCCAGCACGAATGAGATGCCTACGCTCACAGCCAGCGTGAAGAGGGCGGACGACTTGCCGAACTCCTTGCTGACGGCGGCGTGACTCACGTCCATCCACAAATGGCGCAGGCCGGCGATGAAGTGGTGCAGGTAAGCCCAGATGAGGGCCAGCGCCACCAGCTTCCAGATGATGCCGGGAAGGCCCAGCATGCCGACGTTGAAGGCTGCCTTGAATTTCTCGAAGGAGATTTCCGAAGAGATCGAGGTGTCGAACATCCAGATGATGAAGGGCATCAGCAAAAACATGATGAACCCGCTGATACGGTGAAGGATGGAGACAATGCCCGCGAGGGGGAGGCGATAGGAGTGGAGATCGGTCAGGGCGTTGATGTTGCGGAACTCGGGCCGCTTCTTCGCTACGGTTGTCGCTGATTCGGACATACTTGGCTTTCTGTGTTTTTGAGTAACGGCTTTGTAACTGCCAAAGCGGCTCAACCCGAAATTCTATTGCAATGCAGCAACAATCCCGGCTGCTTCGGGTGATGGCCGGAAATTTTTGTCGGGAAAAGCGCGTTTGCGGGCGCGACAGTTCGCAATTGCTGCGCGAAGGTCGTCGTAACTGACATGACGATTACAAATCACCCCATCCGGACGGCAATCCAGCGGCGCGCATATGCCGCTGCTGACGCTTCGTTGGTGTCATGGCTTGAAGGGTCTTCATCGTCCGTCATGTTGTTATGGGTTGCACCGCCGGGCTCTCGCGGCCATGCCGCGGCAGGTTTGCCTGGCAGGGTTTTCTGTTTCCCTTGAGCCTGCTGCCGCTGTTCAGTTCAGGGTGTTGTGATAGTGATGTGTGTCGGTGCGGTAGTAGCCGCGGCGCAGCTCCATGGGGGCATCGTTGTAGGTGTAGGCGATGCGCTCCACGCTCAAAAGCGGCGCTCCGTGCTCTACTTTTAATAGCAGCTCGCGCCCGTCGGTGGCTGCTTCGGCGCGTATTTTCTCTTCGGCGCGAACCATCCGAACGTTGAATTCGGTCTCAAACAGCGCATACATGGGGCCGTGGTAGTCAGCCAGCCGCTCGGCCGTCAGGCCCTTGAAGGGCGCGGCGGGAAGCCAGATGTCTTCAAGAATGGTGGGTGTGCCGGCAAAGCTCAGCACGCGTCGGGCCTGCAGCACGGCGTCCCCGGTGCGCAAGGCCAGCGTGCGTGCAATCTCGGCGCTGGCGCGCACGCGCCGGCAGTCGATGATGTCGCGTTGGGCCGGACCTTCGCTGCCCGGTGTGCCACTGTCGGGGACCAGCTTGAGAAAGCGGAACTGGACATGTTGCTCGGCGTGGGTTGCAACAA
The DNA here is from genome assembly GCF_056402675.1 of Polaromonas sp. P3_C2. Lineage (NCBI taxonomy): Bacteria > Pseudomonadati > Pseudomonadota > Betaproteobacteria > Burkholderiales > Comamonadaceae > Polaromonas > Polaromonas sp. P3_C2. Next base: position 3,747 of record NZ_JBFUGX010000219.1, read on the forward strand.
AGGTGCCCTTGCCCTGGCGGCGCACCACCAGGTTGTCGGTGGCCAGCTCGTCGATGGCTTTACGCACAGTGCCCTGGCTGACGCGGTAGCGCGCTGCCAGGTCCATCTCGGAAGGTATGGCTTCGCCTGGTTTCCATTCGCCTGATTGCAGGCTTTGCAGGATCAGGGCCTTGATCTGCTGGTACAGCGGACTGAACGCCGGCGTGGCACCTGCAAAATCATCGGCGGGTAGGGCGGGAGTGGCGTTCATGGGTGGATTCTGGCTGGCCGTATCATATCTTATATAAGACATAAGACAAATTGACGCCCGCTGCTTTTCAAGCGTAAAATCTTTGGCTGAGCCAGCGCGCGGCCTGCCGTTTTGCGATGATTTTGACGGGTAAAAGCATAAGACCCGTTAGTAATCACTTCCAGATATTCCAGGGTCGCGCCAGACATCTCACGCTACATCCCTCATTCAACCGAATTTCAACTTCCTGGAGTCCTCCTATCATGAGCAAAAAACCCGTCCGCGTTGCAGTCACCGGTGCAGCAGGCCAAATCGGTTACGCATTGTTGTTCCGCATTGCTTCCGGCGAAATGCTCGGCAAGGACCAGCCCGTCATTCTTCAATTGCTCGAAGTGCCCGTTGAAGGCCCGCAGAAAGCGCTCAAGGGCGTGATGATGGAACTCGACGACTGCGCGTTCCCGCTGCTGGTCGGCATGGAAGCCCACAGCGACCCGATGACCGCCTTCAAGGATGCCGACTACGCGCTGCTGGTCGGTTCGCGCCCACGCGGCCCCGGCATGGAACGTGCCGAGCTGCTGGCTGTCAATGGCGCCATCTTCACGGCCCAGGGCAAAGCGCTCAACGCAGTCGCCAGCCGCAACGTCAAGGTGCTGGTGGTCGGCAACCCCGCCAACACCAATGCCTACATCGCCATGAAGAGCGCCCCTGACCTGCCGCGCAAGAACTTCACCGCCATGCTGCGCCTGGATCACAACCGCGCCGCCAGCCAGATCGCCGCCAAGACCGGCAAGGCCGTGGCCGACATTGAAAAGCTCACCGTCTGGGGCAACCATTCGCCCACGATGTACGCTGACTACCGCTTTGCCACCATCAAGGGCGAAAGCGTCGCCAAGATGATCAACGACCAGGAATGGAATGCCAACGTGTTCCTGCCTACCGTCGGCAAGCGCGGCGCCGCCATCATTGAAGCGCGCGGCCTGTCGTCGGCCGCATCGGCCGCCAACGCCGCCATCGACCACATGCGCGACTGGGCCCTGGGCACCAACGGCAAGTGGGTCACCATGGGTATCCCGTCCGATGGCCAGTACGGCATCCCGAAAGACATCATGTTCGGCTTCCCCGTGACCTGCGAAAACGGCGAATACAAACTGGTCGAAGGCCTGGAAATCGACGCGTTCAGCCAGGAACGCATCACCAAGACCCTGGACGAGCTTAAGGGTGAGCAAGACGGCGTCAAGCACCTGCTCTGAGCAATTAATGAGCGATGTGCGCCGCGCAGGGCCACCCCAAGCAAGCACGGCCCCCTCCGGGGGCAGCGTAGTACACGAAGTGACAAGCGTGGGGGCTCGCCAACATCCGCGCGACGTTCTGCTGGGTGCCCAGGCACAAGCCGGGTTTCTTCCGGTTTGTGATCACTACAGCGGTGTTGAAGCCCGCATGCGCAAAAGCCTGCAGCTGCAGGCCGAAATGATCGAGGAGTTCGGCGCCTGCGTGTTTGACGTGACGCTGGATTGCGAAGACGGCGCACCCGTGGGCGGCGAAGCCGACCATGCCGCGATGGTCGTGGCGCTGGCGGCCCTGGCCAGCGACAAGGCACGCGTCGCGGTGCGCATCCATTCGGTGGACCACCCCGCCTTTGAGGCCGACATGGCTGTCATTGCCGGGAAGCTGTCCCGCCATCTCTCACACATCATGGTCCCCAAGGTGGAATCGGTTGCCGATGTGGTCAGGGCCGAGCAGGCTCTGCTCGCAGCATCGGCCGGCGGCCTGCCGCTGCACGTGCTGATCGAATCCCCACTCGCGGTGCGAAACGCTTTCGACATTGCTGCTCATCCGCGCGTGCAGTCGTTGAGTTTTGGCCTGATGGATTTTGTCTCGGCGCATGGCGGCGCGATTCCCGCCGACGGCATGAGCAGCCGCGGCCAGTTCACGCATCCCCTGGTGATGCGCGCCAAGCTCGAAATCGCGTCGGCTTGCCATGCCCACGGCAAAGTGCCGTCACATTGTGTTGTCACAGAGTTCAATGACACTGAGGCCATGACTTCTGCCGCACGCCATGCCGCCCGTGAACTGGGCTACACCCGCATGTGGAGCATCCACCCCAACCAGATCCGGCCTATCCTGGCGGCTTTTGCGCCCACCGAGGGTGAGATTGAAAGTGCTACAAAAATAATAGCTGCTGCCGCACGTTCAGACTGGGCTCCCATCAGTTTTGAAGGCAAGCTGCACGACCGCGCGAGCTACCGCTACTTCTGGCAGGTTCTGGAGCGCGCGCACCAGACCGGCCGTGTCT
>NZ_JBFUGX010000220.1:0-6256 GCF_056402675.1 Polaromonas sp. P3_C2
CCTCCGCTCCACGGAGAGCCCGTGTGAGTTGATGGCTGCGTCAAAACTCAGAACGTCTGAGCTCGGGGCCGCGGCAGCCCTCGGAAAACTCAAAAATTGACAAATCGATGGGTTCGCTCGGCAATAATTTGATGAAACAATCAAAAACAAGCTGAAATTTGCTGAAAAACCGAATAAACCGGTAAATAAGTCACACATTTGCTGGCATTAATGTCTTGCATCACTTTTATCAATTTAGTTACTATTGAGGCGTACTTAATCACTTCACAGGTTCAGCTCCGTGTCCTCCTGCAGCACCTACCCAATGTCTTTCAGCCGCCTCATGGCGCTGTCGGCGCTGCTGGTGGCCATGTTCTGCATACCGCAGAGTTCACGAGCTGGCGAGATGCTGAGTGTTGACAAACCCCAGGCCAGCACAAAGCTGGATTTCGCCATCGTCATTCCGGCTGTGCTTCGTATCCTGGAAAACAGCCACCCGGCAGCCCTGCTTTCTGCCGACACCACGGGATCCCTCATTTCCGCCACACAGCGCATGGTGCTGGTATCGACCCTGGGCAAGGGCTTCTGCATGGATTTGCAGCTCAACCAGCAGCAAGTAGCGGGCTGGCAGCTGAACGTCAGCGGCAGCGCGGGCACACGCGTCGAGGCAGCCGACGGCGGCTACCGGGTTTGTGCACTGCGTCCCGGCCGTTTTGAATTGGCACTGCAACACGCCTTCAGCCTGAAGGAACGCAAACCCGGCGCAGACGCCTTGGCCTCCAACTTCAGCTGGCCCGTCAGTGTGAGCCTGGTCACCCCCTGACCAGATTGCGTAAAACCCCCGGCCGCCAGGAAGGCTAACGGCCCAGCCATTGCACCAGCTGGCGCGTCACCTCGGGGCGGCCCAGCAATTCCATGTGATTCATGCCTTGTGCCACCCACTGGTTTTCCGGCGCAAACGCCAGCGTGCGGGCCGCCTCTTCATGCAGGCCCAGGGCGCTTTCCAGCGACACCAGCCCATCGCCCACCATCTTGCGCGCCAGTGCCTCCCTGACCGGAACCAGGGGGCCGCGGCCGGCTGAAAGCGTGGTGGCGGCGACCGCATAACAATCCACGCCCGCGGGCAGGGGCACGACCTCCCGCACGTCTGGGCCACGTTCAAAACGCCCCGCCTGCCGCCAGTCGGCTTCCAGCACGTTGCCGTGGCGCAAGTCAGTGATGCCGGCACTGCGCACCTGGCCGATCCTGGCAAAGGGCCGTGTCACCAGGTTGCTGCCCAGCACGCCGTCGACCCAGCTGCCCAACCGCTCCAGCGGCGCGCCGTGATGGGGTGTTCCCAAAAATACCATGGCCTTGAGCTGCTGCAGCCAGCTGTGGCCCGTCTGGGCTGCGTGGTGGYAGGCGCTGCGCGCAACCAGGCCGCCCATGCTGTGCACCAGCAGCGTCACGTCCTGCGCCGGTTGCGGCCAGGCTTTGACCAGTTGCTGCAACAGGCCGGCCAATTGCTCGCCGTTGGCCGAGGTATGCAGCCCCGTGTTGTAGTGCAGGTACACCGGCGTGTAACCCAGCTCGCGCGCAAGCTGGCCGCCATGGCCCTGCGGCAGCGCGCTGTTGCCGCACCACTGCAGGTCATTCATGCACAGCCCGTGAACCATCACCAGGATTTTTCCCGTCGCTTGCGGCAGCCGCGCGGCCAGCGCCTGTGGGTCCAGCACCAGCGGCTGGCCTTCATGGCGCAAGCTCATGCGGATCGCCAACGGATTGGCGGTGTCCAGCAGCAGGTCACCCAGCACGCCGTTCAGGGCCGAAAGCATGGCCTCGCGCTGCGGTGAAGAAGCCTGCGCGCCGGCCAGCGGCGCTGCGCGCGACAACACCGCATTGGCCGCCCCGCCTGCCAGCCGCGTGACGCCCCTGATGCTGCCGTAGACCCAGCCCGTGATGCCGGAAGGCCTGACGCCGCTGCTTCCCGGCGCGCTGTCGACGAACCTTGAACCCAGCAGGCCAAACGGTGCGGCCACGGCTTTGTACACATTGCCCTGCACGGTTTCTGCCAGTCCCGTGACGCCCAACGTTGCCTGCGTGGCAAGCTGGGCCAGCCCCTGGATGTCGGAAACATGCAGCCAGGTGGGCAACAGCTTCGATGAAGAAGTGGAAGTGCCTGCTACGGTGTCTGTCGGGCCTGGTGTGCGCATGCCACGATTGTGGGGGCAAGAGCGTGCGCGCGCCAGCGATACCGCATGGCGGGCGTTTTGTAAGTAAAAATGCCGGCTGGCCTTTATGGGCGGGCGCAAGCAGCTACCAATTTAATAGCACGTCCGTGAGAACCCTTATCACCGGCAGAATCCTGCCAGCCCTTCAGCGCCTTACTTGCAAAGGTGCAGCAACTCCGTCGGTGCAGCCGTTTCAACACCCACGGGGTTGGGTGTAACCACCGGCACAGGCTCGGGCGCGCCCGGGTTCAGCACGTTGTGGATGCGCGCCGCAAGCGCAAAGCGTGGATACGCGGCGTCGCCCACCGTATTGCTGCCGTTGGCCAGCAACACCACGTCATAGCCGCTACCGTAGCCCGCATCGACCGATGCAAAACTGACCGTCTGCCCGCCGGCACCATAACTGCCTGGCCCGCCCAGCGCGGTCAGGCCCATGCCGATGGGCGCAGATTCTCCGTCGGCCAGGCGCGCCGGTGTGCGCATCAGCACAAGGCTGTCGGCCGACACGATGGCGCCGCTTCTCAGTGCGCCGTTCCATCGCACCATGTCGGACGCGGTGGACACCACGCCGCCTGTCGCGTCGAAGCCCGAGTTGAGGTCGGGGCACACCAGCCATCGGTCACCCGGCTTCACGCGGTAGTAGCCGCGCGCAGCCTCAGGCCGCGGCTGCGGCCCCAGCAGATAGGAAGCCGACATGCCTGCAAGCTGGAACAGCAGCTGCGTGAAGGCCGTCTCCAGCGGTTGCCCGCTGGCGCGCTCGATCACGCGGCCCAGCAGGATATAGCCGGCATTCGAATAGTCGTAGGCCGTGCCCGGCGGTGCATAGAGACCGCGCGCATTGAGGTTGGCAAAAAACGTCTCCCTGGGAATGGGCGGCTCCTGCAGCACGGCCGGCACGCTGCCCACCAGCAGGTCATCGGGGTCTTTTTTGGCACCAGGAATGCCGGCCACCATCTGCATGACCTGGGCGATGGTGGGGTCCGGCCGGTAACGCAGCTCGGGGATCCAGTGCGACAGCGGGTCGGCCAGCGAGATTTTTTTCTGTTCCTGCAGCTTCAGCAATGCCGCCGCAGTGAGCTGCTTGGTGACCGAGCCGATCTTCACCGGCGTGGAGGACGTCATGGGCACGCCGGCACGCAGGTCGGCCGCGCCATAGCCGCGTGCATAGAGCACCGTGCCGGCCTTGCCCACCGCCAGTTGAAGGCCTGGCAACACACCCGGAACATATTCGGCGACCAGCGCGTCGATTTGCCCAGCCACCGCGGGCGGTATCGCCGGCCGCTCAACCTGGGCCTGCGACGCGCAGGCACCCAGTGCCAGACAGCAGGCCGCCACTCTGTGGGCCAGCGGACGCTTTGAAAATCCCTCGACAGGATGGCAGGTGTGCATCTGTGTATCCCTCCATGGTTGGACCTGGGCCCGTTATGGCGTTATCAGGCCCTAGCTTACTTCTGTTGGAGGACTACTTCCGCTGGAAGCGGTTTTGCAGAAAAACCGGTACGTCCATTGCCCGTGAAACATGACGGCCTGCTTTCGCTACGGCTGGACGCTGAACGATGGGAGGCGGGTCAATTCCAGCTGTGCGGACATCTTCGGATTTCGGCAAGACAGGGATCGCATCAGCAGCATGCGCATCGTTGAYGACACCCATCCCCTGCTGCGCCAGGAGGTGGGTGACAAATACGCGCCTGATTCCGCCTGGGGCCTGTTAACGAGCCCTAGTGCAGGGTCGTTTGTTCCTGGCAATAGTCAAACAGGCCCTCTAGCTCACTGGATTTGTCGAACACCGCATCGGCCCCGAGTTCGGCGGCGCGCCTGCGGATTTCATCCGTCGCATAGTTGCTCAGGACAACCACCTTCTGGTAGGGCTCACGGTTGCGGCAGCCTGCGAGAACGCCCAGCCCGCTGCCTTCTTTCAGGAAAAGATCCACGATGGCCAGATGCCACTCGCCGTCGTGAAGTTTCAGCCAGCGGGTGGCCTCGGTCTGGGTGGCGCCGTGGCCCGTTACCTGGACAGCGGCAATCTCCTTGAGCGCCTCTATCAGGTTCTCAAGAACGATTTCGTTGTCTTCTACCAGGTAAGTAATTAGTGCCATACAACCCACTTTAGGCTTTGGCCTACGGGAAACTGCCATCCGTTGACRCGCATCCGGGTAGGACAGAGGGACGCACGGCCCACAGGACGGTCAGAGCCTGACAGGGCAGACTAGAAGTGCTCGTGCGGCGCCAGGTAGCGCCATTGGCCGACCGGCAGGTGGCCCAGATTGACATTGCCGATGCGCACGCGCTTCAGGCCGGTAACAAAGAGGCCCACCTGCTCGCACATGCGGCGAATCTGGCGCTTTTTGCCTTCCTTGAGCACAAAACGCAGCTGCTCGGGGTTTTGCCATGACACCTTTGCGGGCTTGAGTGCCTGGCCATCCAGGCTCAGGCCGTGATTCAGCAGCGCCAGCTTTTCACGCGGGAACAAAGCCTGCACGTTGGCCGTTTCGTCCCCTTTTTCGGTTCTGTAGCTGACGCGCACCAGATACTCTTTTTCGATCTCCGAGTCTTCGCCGATGAGCTGGCGCGCCACGCGGCCGTCCTGCGTCAGCACCAGCAACCCGATGGAGTCAATGTCCAGCCGCCCGGCCGGCGCCAGGCCGCGCAACTGCTCATGGCCCCAGCGCATGCGGCTGTTGCATTCGCGCCAGCGGTTTTGCGGCTGCACCAGCACCACGGCCGGCTCATGCCCGTCTTCGGCCTGGCCGCTGACATAACCGACCGGCTTGTTGATCAGGATGGTGACCTGCTGGCGCTGCTGCTGCTCGGCCTGGCGGTCAATCTCGATGCGTGCATCCACGGCCACCGGTTGCCCCATGACGGCCGGTGCACCGTTCACACGCACCCAGCCGCGGGCGATCCAGTCATCGGCCTCCCGGCGCGAGCACAAGCCCAGCTCGGCCATGCGCTTGTTCAGCCGCATGGTGGGGGCCGGTGCGCCTGGTGCGGGTGCCGGGGCGGCGGTTTTCGGAATTCGCACGGCCGCACCCACGGGTTTCGGAGCCGGGCCGGGTTTGAGAGGTTCTGTCATTTGCTATATATTTTATAGCTGCTTGCGCGCGTCAATCGTGGTCTGCAGCCATATTTGTCATTCAATACGGGCGGAAAGCGCCGTCAGGCCACCCAAAGGCGATAACCCACAGCCGTTTCCGTGAGCAAGTGTTTGGGCTGCGCCGGATCGGCCTCAAGCTTCTGGCGCAGGTGGCCCATGTAGATGCGCAGGTAGTGATTTTGCCCGGCATGGGCGGGGCCCCACACCTCGCGCAATAGCTGGCGGTGGGTCAGCACCCGCCCGGCGTTGGTCATCAACACGGTGAGCAGGCGGTATTCAATAGGCGTGAGGTGCACCTCCACACCGCCGCGGCGCACCAGCCGCGCCTGGCGGTCCACCACCACATCGCCAAAGGTAAAAAGCGGCTCGTCAGGCGTTCCGTCAGCACTGGCAGCGCGCGGGCGGCGCAGGTTGGCACGCACACGGGCCAGCAGCTCGCCCACGCCGAAGGGCTTGGTCAGGTAGTCGTCGGCGCCGGCGTCCAGCGCGGCAATTTTGTCGGCCTCGTCGGCGCGCGCCGACAGCACCACAATCGGCACGGCCGACCAGCCGCGCACGTCGCGAATCACCTCCAGCCCGTCGCCGTCGGGCAAGCCCAGGTCCAACACCAGCAGGTCGGGCTTGCGGGTGCCGGCCTCGGTCAGCCCGCGCTTGCCGGTGTCCGCCTCGAAGACCTGCCAGCCTTCGGCTTCCAGCGCCGCGCGCACAAAGCGGCGTATCTGCGGCTCGTCTTCAATCACAACGGCAACGGGTGCGGGGTGGGACATGGGTAAAGAAGAAGAAAGGTCAGGCGGTTTCGGGCAGGCCATGCGGCGGCGGGCGGCGCGGCAGGGTGATGGTGAATTCTGCACCACCGCCCGGCGCATTGGCGGCCGTGATTTGCCCGCGGTGCGCCTGCACCACTGCCTGACAGATGGCCAGGCCCAGCCCCACGCCCGGCGTGGCCGACTCGGCCTCGCCGCGCGTGAACTTC
>NZ_JBFUGX010000221.1:0-6255 GCF_056402675.1 Polaromonas sp. P3_C2
GGCCAGGCGGTGATCACGGGCTCCTATGCCGGCGTGCTGACGCTTCCCCTCGGAAAACGCACACAGTTTGACTACGCGGGCCTGGCCCGGTTTGAGGTGGAAATTCGCAACCCGTAACCTGAAGTAAATAGGGCAGGAAAGGTCCTGAAACGGCCAGCCGCTTCAGCCCGGCTTGCTAAGCTGTGAGGTTCGATTCTCCCATCCCGCCAACAACGACGGAGCCGCCATGCAAGTCCTTCACTACCAACAATTTGCCCAACTTCACAAGGCGCCCCACGGCGTTTTGCTGCTGCCCAATGCCTGGGACGCCGCCAGCGCCAAAATCTTTGAGGCGTCCGGCGCCAAAGCCGTCGCCACCAGCAGCGCGTCGCTCGCCTGGGCCTGCGGCTATGCCGACGGCGGCGCCTTGCCGCCCGACGAGTTGCTCGATGCCGTCGCCCGCATCACCCGTGTCTTGAGCCTGCCCCTGACCGTCGACATGGAAGACGGCTACAGCGAGAGCTCCGCCGAGGTAGGCCGCCTGGCCGCCGAGCTGGTCGCCGTGGGGGCGGCTGGCATCAACCTCGAAGACGGCGGCGGTGCGCCCGAGCTACTGGCGGAAAAAATCCGCGCCATCCGTACAGCACTCAAAGGCGCACCGCTGTTTATCAACGCCCGCACCGATGTCTACCTGCGCAAGCTGAAAGTCGAAGGCACGCCGGCCCAGGCCAGCATCACCCGCCTCAAGCTGTACCAGCAGGCTGGGGCGGACGGCGCCTTTGTCCCCGGCCTCACGGCCTTGCCTGACGTGCGGGAAATCTGCGAAGCCGTCAGCCTGCCGCTGAACCTGATGGCCATGCCCGGGCTGCCGGCCATTGCCGACTTGCAGGCCGCCGGTGTGCGGCGCCTCAGCGTAGGGCCGGCGCCTTTCCAGGTGGCTTACGAACACGCCCGAACCAGCGTCGAAGCCTTGCTGAAACAGGACCTGTCACCGCTGCTCGGCTCCAAGCTGGACTATTCGGCGATGAACACCTTGTTGAACACGCCACGCTAGAGCGCACAGGCGCTTGCCCGCTATCGCCTGTATTCCTTTGGGGATCAGGCGATTTTTCATTTGTTTCATCTTTTTTTGAAGGCAGGCGTCACAACGCGTCACAAACGGCAAAGCTGAATCGTCAATACGGTGTGACACCCAACTTTTGAACTCTTTTTAAAGGAAACACCATGACTGCCCCTACCGCTAACACCGCCGCCAACACTGCCCCCGTCCGTATCGACCTCGCGATTCCTGATGTCTACCCCGCCCTGCTCAAGGTCAGTCAAACCATTGGCGCCCAGGGCCTGGACAAAAAACTGCACCACCTGATTCACCTGCGCGCCTCGCAAATCAACGGCTGCGCTTTCTGCGTCAAGATGCACCTGCGGGAAGCCCGTGAAGACGGTGAAACCCAGGACAGGCTGGACCGCCTCGTCGTCTGGGCGCATGTCAATGACTTCAGTGAAGCCGAGAAAGCCGCACTGGCCTGGACGGAAGCGCTGACCACGCTAGACCACAAGACCGACTACGCCAGCCTGCGCGGCCGCCTGCGCCAATCGTTCAGCGACAAGGAGATTGGCGCGCTGACCGCTACCATCGGCATGATCAACCTCTGGAACCGCATCCAGGTCTCGGCACACTGAGCAAAGCAAGGCAAGGCGCGCGCAATGCAAAACATCGACCCCACCGCCGTGTTTGAAGAAAGGCGCAGGCATTTGTTTGGCCTGGCCTACCGCATCCTCGGTTCACGGGCTGATGCCGAAGACGCCGTGCAGGACGTCTTCATCAAATGGCTGGCGGCCGACTACGCGAGCATCGCCACGCCGGCTGCCTGGCTCACCGCCATCTGCACGCGCCACTGCATCGACATGCTGCGCGACGCCCAGCGCAGCCGGGTCGACTATGTCGGCACCTGGCTGCCCGAACCCATCCACACGCAAACCGAAGACACGCCCGAAACACATGCCCTGCTGGCCTCATCGCTGAGCATGGCCTTTTTGCTGCTGCTCGAACGCCTCACGCCCAAAGAGCGCGCTGCCTACCTGCTGCATGAGATTTTTGAGACACCTTACGCCGAAGTGGCCGAGATGCTGGACATGGAAGAAGCTGCCTGCCGCAAGCTGGTCTCGCGCGCCAGCACCAGCATCGCCCAGGGAAAAGTCCGGCACGTAACACCGCCCAAGGTGCAGGACGACCTGCTCACCGCTTTTCGCGAAGCCATCACCGCCGGCAGCACCGAATCGCTCGCCAGCCTGCTCTCGGACGACATCGCACTGAGCACCGACAGCGGCGGCAAGGTCAGCTCGGTTGAAGGCATCTTCCAGGGCAAGGGCAGCGTGCTCACCCTGCTGACGACGCAACTGGCCCGCTACTGGGCCCACTACGAATGGGTGCCCTGCGAGATCAACGGCGGCCGCGCCATCCAGCTGCGGTCGAGCACCGGCGAGATCGCCGCCGCCATCACCTTCGCCTACAACGACGACGGCAAGGCCAACAACATCTTCATCATGCGCAACCCGGACAAGCTCGACGGGCTGGCCTTCGGGCCCGAGGCGCTGGAATGAACAGCACCTCAAGCAACACATCAGGCACCGCTCCCACAGGCTGGATGGCTCTGCTGACCGGCGTCAACGCCATCCGCACGCTGGCGCTGGTCGGCGGCGTCGCGCTGCATGCCATCAACCTCTACATCGGCACCACCATCCTGCCGTCCGTCGTGCGCGACATTGGCGGGCTGGAGTTCTACGCCTGGAACACCGCCCTCTTTGTAGTGGCCTCCATCATCAGCGCCGCCATGGCGACGCAGGTGCTGGGCAAGCTCGGGCCGCGCTTTGCCTATGTGCTCGGCGCTGCGATCTTTGCTGTGGGCTCGCTCGCCTGCTCGCTGGCGCCTTCCATGCCCGTCATGCTGGCCGGTCGTGTGGTGCAAGGCTTTGGCGGCGGGCTGTTGCTGGCCCTGCCCTACGCGATGATCCGCCTGCTGTACGACGAAGCCTTGTGGTCCAGGGCCATCGGCCTGTTGTCGGGCATGTGGGGCGTGGCCACCCTGGTCGGGCCGGCCATAGGGGGCGTGTTTGCCCAGATGGATGCCTGGCGATGGGCGTTTGGCGCGCTTATTCCCGCAGCGGCACTGTTCACCGTGCTCGCCGTCTGCGTGATTCCCCGGCACAACACGGCCAGCAGCCCGCCGACATCCGTGCCGTGGATGCAGTTGTTCCTGCTGGCCGGTGCGGTCTTCGCCGTTTCAGCTGGCAGCGTCAGCACACAAGTCATGTGGAATGCGGCCGGTGTGGGTGCAGCGGTTGCGCTCAGCGCCTTGCTGGTCATCGTCGACAAGCGCGCCGCCAACCGCCTGCTGCCGCAGGATGCGTTTCGCCCCGGAGTGCTGGGCGCCCTTTACCTCGCCATGGGGCTGCTGGGCATGACGGTCACCAGCACGGAGATTTTTTCACCCTTGTTTTTTCAGGTCCTGCATGCCCAGACACCGCTTGTCTCAGGCTACCTCGCCGCCATCATGTCGGCAGGCTGGACGCTGGGCTCACTCATCAGCTCAAGCGCCACCGGCACCCGGGCCAGCCTGGCCATCCGCGTTGCACCAGTGCTGGCACTGGCGGGCCTGGTGGGCATGGCAGTGCTGATGCCCGCACCCAGTAATGGCGGCTGGCCCGTGCTGGCGCCAATCTGCGCCGCCATGGTGGCTGTGGGTTTTGCCGTCGGTATCGCCTGGCCGCACCTGAGCACGCGTGTGCTGCAGATTGCGCCATCTGGCGAAGAAGACCTGGCTGCCTCTTCCATCATGACGGTAGAGCTGTTTGCCACCGCCATGGGCGCCGCCCTGGCCGGCATGGTCGCCAACCTCGGGGGCCTGACCAACCCCGGTGGTGTACCCGGAACGGCGGGCGCGGCTCAGTGGCTTTTCGCCGTGTTCGCCCTGGCACCCGCGCTGTGCCTGCTGACTTCACGGAAAACGGCGAAGCCAGACCCGCCTGCCCTCAGGCAGACAGCCAACAGCGCCGCATAAGGTGTGAGGCGTGAAAAAGCCGGCGCACCCGCAAAGGATGCACCGGCTTTACACCGAGGTTGGCGTCTTGCTTACTTCCGCGAACGCAGCGCGTCAACGCTCCATGCACCACCGCCGGCAGCGGCAAAGAACAAAAACACAAAGCAGAACAACACGGCCGACTCGCCGCCATTCAGCATCGGCGCCGCCACAAAGCCTTTAGACGCATGGCCAATGAAATAGGCAAATGCCAGCAAGCCCGACAACACAAACGCCACAGGCCGCGTGAACAGCCCAATCAACAGCAACGCACCGCCAAAGAGCTCCAGAATGCCGGCAAAGCCGATCAGCGACAACACCTGCAGCCCGTCGAAATAGGCCACGTGGGGAAAGCCCAGCAGCTTGGCTGTGCCATGCTGAATAAGCAAATAAGCAGAAACAATGCGAAGCACCGAGAGTGCGCGTGAAGTCAGTTGGTCGTTTTGGGCAAAGGCCATGAGATTCCCTCCGTTAAAAGGGTGTCTGACAGGCCTGTAGCAAAAAAGTTCAGTGCCGCTGCGCAAGTTTCTGCCGGGACTTGGGGCCACCCGATGCGGGGCTTGCGATGCTCGCCGAACTTTTCTCGGTCAGCAGTTGAACCAGGTGCTGCCGGATCACCGAGGTGATGTGCTCGCGCTTGCCCTGCTCCAGCATGCCGATCAGCCGTGTCGGTGGCCGGCCCGGCAGCGGCAGCACACGCAGAAGCGCATCGTTGGCCCAGTCGGCGTTCTTGACATGCGGCACGATGGTGACGCCGACGTTCTGGCGCACCAGGTCGATGATGGCCGAGAGCGAGCTGAGCTCCAGAAAGTCCTGCGGCACCAGGCCCAGCTTGCGCAAGGTCTGCTCTATGCGGATGCCGCTGGGCGTGCGCCGGTCAAAGCGCAGGAAGGGTTGCTCACGCAGCAGTTTTTTGAAGTCGGTGCCCGGCGGCGCTGCCTGGGAGCTCGCGACCACTGTCAGCGGCTCGGTGTACAGCGGCGTCCAGCGCATGCCCTTTCGCTCCTGCGGCGAGTCGTCGACGAAGAYCGCCGCGTCGAGTTCACCGCTCTTGACACTGCGCGCCAGGCCGCTGGACTCCTGCATGACCAGCCGCACATTAAGACGCGGGTAGAGCGGCTTCATCCTGACGACGGTGTTTGAGAGCAGCCCCATCGCCGTGACGATGGAGCCCACCGTCACGGTGCCGGCGATCTCTCCCTCGCCGTCCAGGCCTTCGCGCATCTCGTCGTAGTACCCGACGATTTTTTCCGCATGCGCCACCAGCGCGCGGCCCCCGTCCGAAAGCACCACACCGCGCCCCGAACGCTCGAAAAGCACGGTCTTGAGCTCGGTCTCCAGCGCGCGCATCTGCAGCCCCACCGCGGCCTGTGTCAGCGCGACGCGATCGGACGCTGCGGCGAACGAGCCGCCCTGTGCGACAACCAGAAAGGTCTTCAAAAACCGGATCGTGCTCATGCGCGCACCGCCCCAATACAAAAGAATAACTTTAGCATCTCAAAACATAATATAGATATATTTTTCAAACCGGATGGAGAACAATCCGCCTTAACAGGGTTGTGTGACGGACACATGTCTCCCGCCGCAACGGCGCATCTCCCTCGAAACGCGCGGCTTTTCCGGGCTTCTGCAGCAGCAGCCCGGCCGCTTGGATGGCTTGTTTTTTGGGGCGATGATTTATGTCTGATGCACTCCTGGCGAATACCGGCACGGCTTCACCACTCTCATTTGGGGAGAAACGGGCGGCAGCCATTTACGACCTGGGCCACAGCACGATTTTTGCGTCGCGCACCGACCCGCGCTTTTCCTACTGCACCTATGCCCCGCCGCACCTGGGTGAGTCAAAGCAGCCCATGCAGCTGGTGGTCGTGGTGCACGGCACGGGCCGCGCCTTCACCGAATACCGCGACGCCTTCGCCGCCTTCGCCAAATGGAATGACTGCATCGTGTTGTGCCCGCTGTTCCCGGCCGGTCCGCAGGGCGACGGCAACCGCGACGGTTTCAAGCACCTGCGCGAAGCCGACATCCGCTACGACCAGATCCTGCTCAGCATGGTCGACGAGGTAGCCGTCAAGTTCGGTTGCGACTTTTCAAAGTTCGCGCTCTTTGGCTATTCCGGCGGCGGCCAGTTCGTCAACCGCTTCGGCCTGCTACACCCCGAGCGCCTCTGGGCGCTTTCCATAGGCGCGCCAGGCTCGGT
>NZ_JBFUGX010000222.1:0-6228 GCF_056402675.1 Polaromonas sp. P3_C2
CGACACCACCCAGCCCAGCACCGACAACACCTCATACACCAGCCCGCGCCATGCGCCCAACAGCATGGAAAAAACCAGCACTCCCAGCAAAATCCAGTCAACAGCCGTCACGAAACTACTAATTACAAGGTCAGGATGGCAGCGGGTAAATCAAGGCCCTTGATCTTGGTCGCCGCCTTGTCGGCCTCGGCCTTGGTGGCAAATGGGCCCACGCGGACCCGGATGCGCTTGCCGTCTTTGGTTTCCGCCACTTGTGTATAGGTTTTGAGGCCCGCCTTTTCCACCTTCAGGCGCGCTTCGCGGGCCTTGGCCACGTCGGCAAACGCACCGACCTGAACCACAAAACGGCCGTCCGCCTCGCTGGCAGACGGTTTGGCGGCCGGCACAGCGGTGCCGTTCAGCAGTGCGGCGGCACGTGTGGCGTCATCGTTCGCAGCGGGCTTGGCCGGCTTGGTTTCTGACTTGGCTTCCGGTTTGACCGGAGGTTTCACCTCGGGTTTGGCTTCCGGCTTTGCTTCATTTTTGATAGCTGGTGGCGCAGATGCAGCAAGGGCTGGAGCCGGTTTTGATGAAAGAATTTCTTCCTTGGGCGCCAGGCTGGCGTCAGCGGTTACTTTTTCGGCGGGCTTGTCGGCCACCTTGGGGGCAGATGCGGAAGTGGCTGCCGGGGCACCGGGCCCGGGAATCACCAGGGGCTTGACCGTGCCTTTGCCGGGAATTTCAATCGGGATATCGACCGGAATGGGCCTGGGCTGGGTGTCAAACAACAGCGGGAAACCCAACACGCCGATCAGCACCAGCACGGCAGAACCGATCAGCCGGTGTTTGGCACGCTTGCGGATCACTTCCACGCTTTCCGTTTGAGCGGCTGACCCGGCATTGGAGGCAGCGTTGGAGCCGCCCCGGCGGAAATTGAAAAACGGCATGGTGTGGCTTGGATCCGATAAGGGGTGACGTTAACGGTGAACGCGGGCTGACGGCCCTTGGAATGCTTGACGGACCGGCTTGTCCGGTCTCAGGCGGCCAGGTGCGGGGCCGAAAGACGCGGCACACCGTCCTTCAAAATGCCGCCCACCGTATGGAAGGAGCCGAACACGACAATTCTATCAGCGGGGGTTGCGGCCCTGACCGCCGCCTGCAGCGCCGCTTCGGGTGATTTGTAAGTGCCGGCGCTTGCATCAGGGCGGGTATTGGCCGCCGTCCACCTGGCCTGCAAATCCTCGGCAGAAGCGGCCCGCGGCGTCGGCAAATCGGTGAAATACCACTTGTCGATGAGCGGCGCCACGCGCGCCAGCATGGGAGCCAGGTCTTTGTCGGCCATGGCACCGAACACCGCGTGTGTGCAGGGGTAAAAGCCCATGGCATCAAGGTTTTCAGCCAGCGCAGCCACCGAATGGGGGTTGTGCGCCACGTCCAGCACCAGCGTGGGCTGGCCGGGCACGATCTGGAAACGCCCCGGCAACTCGACCATCGACAAGCCGTTGCGCACCGCCTGGGCGGTGACCGGCAGGCGGTCACGCAAGGCCGTCAGCGCCGCCAGCACGCCCGAGGCGTTGACAAGCTGGTTGGCGCCGCGCAAGGCCGGGTACGCCAGGCCGGCATACCGGCGCCCGCGCCCTGCCCAGCCCCATTGCTGTTTGTCGCCCGAAAAATTGAAGTCCGTACCAAAGCGCCACAAGTCAGCGCCTACTCCGGCCGCGTAATCAATGATGCTTTGCGGCGGCACCGGGTCACTCACGATGACCGGCTTGCCGGCGCGCATGATGCCGGCCTTTTCGCGGCCAATGCTTTCGCGGTCGGGGCCCAGGTATTCCATGTGGTCCAGGTCGATGCTGGTGATCACCGCGCAGTCGGCGTCCAGCATGTTGACGGCGTCCAGCCGGCCACCCAGGCCGACTTCGAGGATGACGACGTCCAGCTTGGCGTCGGCCAGCAGCTGCAGGATGGCCAGGGTGGTGAATTCAAAGTAGGTCAGCGAGATCGCGTCGCCGCCCTGCGTGCGCGCCGCCTCGACGCGCGCGAACTGCGCAACCAGCTCGTCAGCCTTCACGATGTCGCCGCGCACCCGGCAGCGCTCTTCAAAATGCACCAGGTGCGGCGAGGTGAAGACGCCGGTGCGGTAGCCGGCCTGCAGCAAGATCGCTTCGAGCATCGCGCAGGTCGAGCCTTTGCCGTTGGTGCCGGCCACCGTGATGATGGGGCAGTCAAAAGCCAGGCCCATGCGCTTGGCCACAGCGCTGATGCGCGTCAGGCCCATGTCGATGCCGACGGGGTGCAGGTGCTCGCAGTAAGCCAGCCAATCGTCGAGGGTTTTGAGTTGTTCCATAGAGCCCACCATTGTCGCGTAGCTCGAATACCCCCGTTGGCGCTCACTGGCGTGTAGCGCCTTCCCCCTTGCAGGGGGCGGCGCCTGCGGCCTAGCAAAGCCAGTTCCGCGGCACCTGCTGGCAAAGAAGCAGGAGGTCAGCCTGCGAAACGGTCGGTGGCCGCTATGWGTTGGCGCAGGATGCCGGGCTCGTTGAAGGCGTGGCCGGCGTTGTCAATCATGTGGAATTCGGCCTCGGGCCAGGCGCGGTGCAGGTCCCACGCGGTTTTGGCTGGTGTGGCCACGTCGTAGCGGCCTTGCACGATGACACCGGGAATCCCAGCCAGCTTGTGCGCGTCGCGAATGAGCTGACCCTCTTCGAGCCAGCCGGCGTGCACAAAATAATGGTTTTCTATGCGCGCGAATGCCAGGGCGAAAGCGTCGTTACCATGCTGGGCGGTAAAAGACGGGTCGGGCAACAAGGTAATCGTCTGGCCTTCCCACAGGCTCCACGCACGGGCAGCCGCCAGTTGCGCAGCACGGTCGGCGCCCACCAGGCGTTTGCGGTAGGCGGCAATCAGGTCGCCGCGCTCCGCCGGGGGAATGGGTTTGACGAACTCTTCCCACAAATCAGGGAACAACCAGGACGCCCCCTCCTGGTAGTACCAGAGCAGCTCGGCGCGGCGCAGCGCAAAAATGCCCCGCACAATGAGCGCCGACACGCGGGCCGGATGAGCCTGGGCATACGCCAGCGCCAGTGCGCTGCCCCAGGAGCCGCCGAACACCAGCCAGCGCTCCACGCCCAGCAGGGTGCGCAAGCGCTCGATGTCGGCTACCAGGTGCCAGGTCGTGTTGTTTTCCAGTGAGGCACTGGGTCGGGAGCGGCCGCAGCCGCGCTGGTCGAACAGCAGCACGCAATAGCGCTCCGGGTCGAACAGGCGGCGGTGTTCGGGCGAGCAGCCCGCACCCGGGCCACCATGCAAAAACACCGCCGGCTTTCCTTGGGGGTTGCCGCATAACTCCCAGTACACCGAATGGCCGTCACCCGTTTCAAGAATGCCCGTGCGGAAAGGTTCGAGAGGCGGGTAAAGAACGGCGGGGGCAGTGCGCGTGGCTGAAGCAGCGGTCATGAGGCAAGGCATCCATACAAAAAAAGGTTGAGCCGGTCGGCGTTCTTCATTATTCCAGCCTTGCCAAAGGCCTGCCCACGCGTCCACGCCCTTGCCTGCCTTCGCAACAACGCTACTAATTTGATAGCTGCTCGCGCTCGTCCCGCTTGGCCGGAAGGCCTGTTTCTCTTAAATCTGCGAAAATCCGGCCATGATCATTCTTTACGGCATCCCCAATTGCGACACCGTCAAAAAGGCCCGTGCATGGCTAGTCGAACAAGGTGTTGACTACCAGTTTCACGATTTCAAGAAGCAGGGCGTGCCGCCCGACCAGCTGGCGCGATGGGCCCAGGCGGCAGGCTGGGAAAAGCTGCTCAACCGCCAGGGCACCACCTGGCGAAAGCTGGACCCGGCGCTGCAGGCCGGCGTGCATGACAGCGCCAGCGCGCAAACACTGATGCTGGCCAACCCCAGCGTCATCAAGCGGCCCGTGGTGGACTGGGGCAAGGACATCACCGTCGGTTTTGACGCCCCGGGCTGGGCTGCGAGGGTTTGAACGCACGGCGGGCCGACCGGTTACGTTTTGCAGCCTGTTTTGCCTTCAGAGGGCTTTAAAAGGCAGCTTTACCGTCGATTTACCGAACTCTGCACCCCAAAATGACTCTGACTTACTAAAATTACGTTTGCCACCCGAGCCATCACCCGACCAGGGTGAGCCCTTTGGCGGTGCAACTTCAGCCACGTGCTGAAAAGGGTTGAATCATGAAAAAAGCGCTTGTTCTCTCCGCTCTTGCTGCCGCCTCCGGGTTGGCTGCTGTACCCGCCTCCGCCATGGACATCCTGGCCCGGGTGATTTCAAGCACGCCGGTGGTGCAGCAAGTGGCTGTACCGCGCCAGGTCTGCAGCAACCAGCCCGTCGTTGTCCAGCAACCGAACTCGGGCGCAGGTGCGCTGATGGGCGCGCTGGCAGGCGGCGCAGCCGGTAACGCCATCGGCAATGGCGGTGGCCGTGCCGTCGCCACCATGATCGGGCTGGTGGGCGGTGCCATCGTTGGCGACCGCATCGAAGGCTCAAACAACCAGGTTCAAAACGTGCAGCAGTGCGCGACGCAAACCTATTACGAAAACCGCCCCAGCCACTACAACGTGGTGTACGAATACCAGGGCACGCAGTACAGCACGCAGATGGCCACCGACCCTGGCCAGTATGTGCGCCTGCAGGTCACACCGGTCGGCGCCATGGCACCGGCGCCGCAGACCTTCCAGTCTGCGCCCCAGCAGCCCCAGACCTATGTGCAGCCGGCACCCCAACCGGTGTACGTCCAGCCTGCTGTGACTTATGTGGAGCAGCCGGTGGTTTACCCGGCTTACTACCCCCGTCCCTATTACCAGCCCTACTACGCGCCCATCGGCCTTTCGCTGAACTTCGGTTACAGCCGGGGCTATGGCCACCACCACTGGCGCTAAGACCAACTGGCGGGCTGAACAAAAAAGGGGCGTTGTCAACGCCCCTTTTTGCTGTCCGCGAATATTCGACTGTTGCTATTTGGGCGTTTCAATCAGGGCACCCTTGAACAGCACCGGCCCGGTCGGCCCGCTGCCCGGCGGCACGCCACCCTTGGGCTCCAGCGTGATCGCCAGCGTCGGCACCTGGCGCATGTAGGTACCCGCGGCAGTCAAGCGAACCACGGGGTCTGCGCTCATCACACCCAGCGATTTGGGCGCCGCGCCGGGCGGCAAAGCCCAAAGCTCCAGGGACTTGTCGGGCTGCTCCCTGAAGCTGCCCACGCGCTTGAGCGACAGTGTCTTGTTCTTCGGATCAAACGTCACCAGCAGCGAGGCCGAAGCCTTGTCATCGGTCAGCACGGCCACGTATTCGATCTCGGGCGTGGCTGTCAGTTTGGCGGTCAGTTCGCTCACCTGCCCGCTCAGCCGGCCGTTCACGTTCAGCCCCACGACAACCGCCGCCGCAGTCGCGAGTGCGCCCGCCACAGCCCCGCCGCGCCACAGGCCCAGGCTGGACCACCAACCCATGACACCCGGAGCGACCCGCGCCGCCTGCATGGCGCGCGCCTCCTTGTCGGCCCGCACCAGGTTTTCAATGCGTTTCCAAACCACCGGGCTAGGCGCCTCTTGCGGCTGCAATTCGGCCACCGACKACAGGCGGCTTTGCCAGACCAGCGCCGCCGCGCGCAAAGTGGCGTTGTCGCGTGCCAACGTCTCAAACCGACGACGCGCACCGCCGCGCAAAGTGCCCAGCGCATAGCTGGCCGCGAGTTGCTCCATCAGGGCGGGATTACTTTGTAAATTCATCAGGCAAACCTCGCCATGCAGCCGCGAAGCTGCTCAAGTCCGCGCCGGATCCATGTTTTGACCRTACCCAAGGGCAGCTTCAGCTGCTCAGCCAGCTCGCCATGGCTCAAATCCCGCAAATACGCCAGGCTCACCACTTCACGTTGCTTGTGCTCCAGCTGGCCCAGGCACTGGTGCAAAGCCCAGGCCTGTTCGCTGGCCTGGGTCGTGTCCATCGGGTTGGGCGAATCGCCGGCCACCGTGTCGGAAATCACATCGTCGAGTTCCTGCATCAGGTCGGCCCGGTCCGAAGCCCGGCGCCGCAAAAAATCCAGGCCGCGGCTGCGCACCACCAGCGCCATCCAGGCCATGGGCGGTGACAGGGTCGCCTTGTAGTCGCCTGCGATGCGCCAGATGTTGAAGAAGGCCTCCTGCAACACGTCCTCAGCCCATTCACGGTTGGTCACCACACGAATCGCGACACCGTAGAGCTTGGACGAAGTCAGCTCATACAGCTCCCGC
>NZ_JBFUGX010000223.1:0-6218 GCF_056402675.1 Polaromonas sp. P3_C2
GTTGTTCGGCGGAAATCAGGGTGGTGTAGCTCATGGAAAACTCCTTAATGCTCTTCAGCCGGGGCATTCGGCGCAGCGCGGGCGCGCAAAACAGTTGCGGCAATCGCGCTGACGATGATGAGGCCCATGCCGGCCCAGCCGATCAGGGGGATATTGTCGCCAAACAGGATCAGGCTGTAGATAGCCGCGAACACAATGCCCGAGTACTGCAGGTTGGCCACCATCAGCGTGCCGCCATGGTTTTCAGACATGGAATAAGCCTTGGTCATGGACAGCTGGCCCAGTGAAGCCAGGATGCCGATAGGCGGCAGCCACAGCGCGTGTTCCCAGTTCCAGGGTGTGATGCCCATGACGCACATGCCGAGCGCGCCGGCAACCGCCGTGCCCACGGCAAAATAAAACACGGTGCGCGTTTCGGGCTCGCCCATGCGCGAAATCGCCATCACCTGCATGTAGGCAAAGGCAGCACCCAGGCCGGACATCAGGCCCACCAGCCCGGCAAAGGTCTGGTTCTGGTCGATGGCGGGGCGCAGCAGCATGACGACGCCGGCAAAGCTTGCCAGGATGGCCATGACCAGAGGCCCCTGGCTGGGCCCTTTCTGGCCGGCCTTGCCCAGCATCAGCGCACCGCCGACCAGGAAGGCCGCAATCCACACGCTGCTCATGTAGTTGAGCGTCATGGCGGTCGCCAGCGGCAGATGGGCAATCGCATAAAACCAGGCTGACAGCGACATCACGCCAATCACGCTGCGCCAGGCATGCATGGACGGGTAGCGGGTGGCCAGGGTGATGCCGCGCGCGCGGGCGTAGGCGGCCATGAAGACGATGCCCAGGGTGCCGCGGTAGAACACCAGTTCGGCGCTGTTGAAGTGTTCTGACGCGTACTTGACGCAGACCCCCATCGTGGCAAACAGGAAGGAGGAAAGAATCATCCAGACGGCTTGCATCGATTTTCAGGGGAAGGAGTTATGAGTGGTAAAAGAGGCTGGGATCCGCAATGGCTGTGCGCAAACAGCTATCAAATAAATAGCAGTTCCGGTGCCGTCAGATCATCTGCGTGGTTTTGCTGGCGCCCATTTCGCGGCGGTACCACTCGTGAAAGTGCTGCATGCCGTCTTCCATGGGGCTTTGGTAAGGCCCGAACTCGTTGTCACCGCGAACCATCAAGGCCTTGCGGCCGGCGTCCATGCGCAGGGCGATCTCATCGTCTTCCACGCAGGTTTCCATGTAGGCGGCTTGCTGAGCTTCGATGAATTCACGCTCGAAGGCGCAGATTTCTTCGGGGTAAAAAAACTCGACCACGTTGAGCGTCTTGTCGGGGCCCTGTGGATGCAGCGTGCTGACCACCAGCACATGCGGGTACCACTCAACCATCACGTGCGGGTAGTAGGTGAGCCAGATGGCGCCGTATTTGGGCGGCACTCCCTTGCGGTACTGCAGCACCACGTCATGCCATTTCTTGTAGGTGTCGGTGCCAGGCTTGCCCAGCTTGTCCGACACGCCCACGGTCTGCACGGAGTAGTCAGGCTCAAGTTGCCAGCGCAGGTCGTCGGTGGTGACGAAGCCGCCCAGGCCGGGGTGGAAGGGGCCGACGTGGTAGTCCTCCAGGTAGACCTCGATGAAGGTCTTCCAGTTGTAGTTGCACTCGTGCAGGTGCACCTTGTCGAGCTGGTAGCCTGAAAAGTCGAGGTCGGCGTAGGTGGCCAGCTGCGACATCTCGGCCGCCACGTCGCGGCCGGTGTCCTCGAACACCAGGCCATTCCAGGTCGTGGTCTTGTAGCGGTTCAGGTTCAGGCAGGGGTCGATCTCGAAGTGCGGCGCGCCTATGAGTTCGCCCGAGGTGTTGTAGGTCCAGCGGTGCAGCGGGCAGACGATGTTGCTGCCGGTATTGCCGCGGCCCTGCAACATGGTGGATTGGCGATGCCGRCAGACGTTGGAGATCAGCTCGATGCCTGAGGCGTTGCGCACCAGCGCCCGCCCTTCGCCCTCATGCGGCAGGGCGTAATAGTCGCCCAGGTGGGGCACGGCCAGTTCATGGCCCAGGTAGCGCGGCCCGCGGGCAAACAGCTTTTGCTGCTCCCGCTGGTACAAGCCCGCATCGAAGTAGCTGGAAATGGGGAGCTGGCTGGTGGCCTGCAGGAGACGGAGGCTGAGATCAGACATGCAAATTTCGGTGAACATGCCTCCGCGCCAAGGCGGTGGAGGCTGTTGACAAGCGGGTAGGCAGGCTGAGCGACAGCCCACGGAGAAAACAAGGCCGGATATCCCGCAGCAGGGGCACTGCTGTTGTCGAGAACTGTTATCAATTGTACCCGCGCAGGCCTTTTTGCGGGTCTTCGCACGCCGCCGCCGGATAATAGAGATGTATGGATTCGTAGTCCCGGGCGCCGGGGCCGCAACCTGCCTGCAACGGCCTAAAATCAGCCTTCATCCAAATGACCATGGCCAAAAGTCCTTCGTCCACCGCTGCTGCCTCCGCTTCCGTTGTTCCGGCATTGCCCGCCAGCTATGAGGCCGCATTGCAGGAACTTGAAGGGCTGGTTGACAGCCTGGAATCCGGGCAGCTGCCGCTGGACCAACTGCTTACCGGCTACCAGCGCGGTGCGCAGCTGCTGAAGTTCTGCAGGGACAAGCTTGAGGCCGTGGAAACCCAGATCAAGGTGCTGGAAGGCACGGAACTCAAGCCGTGGGTGCAGGAATAACCGGYGCATTGCAGGCAGAACATTCCTTCACCCCCTAAAAAAGAGACCCACGATTGAACGCCCCTGAAAAACTGCCTTTGTTTACCTTGAGCGCCTGGAGTGCCGGGCAGCTTGCCAATGTCGAGAGCGCCTTGTCGCGCTGGGTTGCCTGCCCCAGCGACGCGCCTGCGCCTGCGGGCTTGGGCGACGCCATGCGTTATGCCGTGCTCGACGGTGGAAAACGCCTGCGGCCCTTGCTGGTCATGGCGGCCTGTGAGGCCGTGCAGGGCAATGCGCAAGCCGCCCTGCGGGCTGCCTGCGCGGTAGAGCTGATCCACGCCTATTCGCTGGTGCACGACGACATGCCCTGCATGGACAACGATGTGCTGCGCCGCGGCAAGCCCACGGTGCATGTCAAGTTCGGCCAGGCTCAGGCACTGCTTGCCGGCGACGCCCTGCAGGCGCTGGCATTTGAATTCCTCACGCCGCCCGACGATTCAGTTGATGCGGCCACACAGGCGCGCCTGTGCCGCATGCTGGCTCAGGCGGCCGGTTTTCAGGGCATGGCCGGCGGCCAGGCCATTGACCTTGCCAGCGTGGGCATGCCGCTGACGTCCGTCCAGCTGCATGAAATGCACCGGCTCAAAACCGGTGCGCTGCTGCAGGCCAGCGTGATGATGGGCGCGGCCTGTGGTGCTGCGACACCGGCCGCTCAAGACGCCTTGCGCGATTACGGCGCCGCCGTCGGCCTGGCTTTCCAGGTCGTTGACGACATCCTCGACGTCACCGCTGACTCCGCCACACTGGGCAAGACGGCCGGCAAGGACGCCGCCCAGGACAAACCCACCTTTGTATCGCTGATGGGGCTGGAAGACTCCAAAGCCTATGCGCAGCAGCTGCTGGGCAAGGCACTGCGCAGCCTGGATGCCAGCGGGCTGGGCCACACCGATGCCCTGCGCGCACTGGCGGACATGCTTGTGAACCGTCATCATTGAAGCCGTCATCAGGATTGAATACCGCGGACCGGGAAACCGGCCTTGCCATAAACAGCGACACCACGATGTACCCATTGCTTGAAACCATCAACAGCCCCGCCGACCTGCGGAGCCTGCCCCGCGTTGACCTGAAACCCTTGGCCGACGAACTGCGTGCCTACGTGCTTGACAGCGTTTCAAAAACCGGCGGCCACCTGAGCTCGAACCTGGGCACGGTGGAGCTGACGGTGGCCCTGCATTACGTCTTTAACACCCCCGAAGACCGCCTGGTGTGGGACGTGGGCCACCAGACCTATCCGCACAAAATCCTCACGGGCCGGCGCGAGCGCATGGACAGCCTGCGGCAGTTTGGCGGCCTGTCGGGCTTTCCGCGCCGCGACGAAAGCCCCTACGACACCTTCGGCACGGCCCACTCATCGACCTCGATTTCCGCCGCACTGGGCATGGCGCTGGCCGCCCAGCAAAAAGGCGAAGACCGCCATGCGGTGGCCATCATTGGCGACGGTGCCATGAGCGCCGGCATGGCCTTCGAGGCCCTGAACAATGCGGGCGTGCATGACCATTGCAAGCTGCTGGTGGTGCTCAACGACAACGACATGAGCATCAGCCCGCCGGTGGGCGCGCTGAACCGTTACCTGGCCCAGCTGATGAGCGGGCGTTTTTATGCATCCGCCAGGCACATGGGCAAGCAGGTGCTGCGCGTGGCACCGCCGCTGCTGGAACTGGCCAAACGCCTGGAGTCGCACGCCAAGGGCATGGTCGTGCCTGCCACGCTGTTTGAAAACTTCGGCTTCAATTACATCGGCCCCATCGACGGCCACGATCTCGAGTCGCTGGTCCCCACGCTGGAGAACATCAAACACCTCATGGACACCAAGGGCGGCCCGCAGTTCCTGCATGTGGTCACCAAAAAAGGCCAAGGCTACAAGCTCGCCGAAGCCGACCCCATCGCCTACCACGGCCCCGGCAAGTTCGATCCGGCCATGGGGCTGCAAAAGTCCACCGCACCGGCCAAGCAGACCTTCACCCAGGTGTTCGGCCAGTGGCTGTGCGACATGGCCGAGCACGACAGCCGGCTCGTCGGCATCACGCCGGCCATGCGAGAGGGCTCGGGCATGGTTGAGTTCCACAGGCGCTTTCCTGAACGCTACCATGACGTCGGTATCGCCGAGCAGCATGCGGTGACGTTTGCCGCGGGCATGGCCTGCGAAGGGCTCAAGCCCGTGGTCGCGATTTACTCCACCTTTCTACAGCGCGGCTACGACCAGCTGATCCACGATGTGGCCCTGCAAAACCTGCCTGTCGTGTTCGCGCTGGACCGCGCCGGCCTGGTCGGCGCCGACGGCGCCACGCATGCGGGCGCCTATGACATTCCTTACCTGCGCTGCATTCCCAACATGAGTGTGGCATGCCCCGCCGATGAAAATGAATGCCGCATGCTGCTGAGCTCGGCTTTCGAGCAAAACCATCCGGTGGCTGTACGCTACCCGCGCGGCGCCGGCGCCGGCATCAAGCCGGGAACCGGACTGGAAGCGCTGCCCTTTGGCAAGGGCGAAGTCCGCCGCGAAGGCGCAGGTGTTGCCATCCTGGCTTTCGGCACCTTGCTATACCCGGCCCTGCAAGCCGCAGAAAAACTAGGCGCCACAGTGGTCAACATGCGCTGGGCAAAACCGCTGGACACCGAGCTGCTGCTCAAGGTGGCAGCCAACCACCAAGCCCTGGTGACGGTGGAAGAGGGAGCCATCATGGGCGGTGCCGGCAGCGCAGTCAGTGAAGCCCTGCAGGCCGCAGGCATCGCGAAACAGGTGCTGCATTTGGGCCTGAAAGACGAGTTCATCGAACACGGCGATCCCGCAAAACTGCTCGCCCTCCAAGGCCTGGACGCCACCGGCATCGAAGCGTCCATCACGGCACGTTTTGCCGCATTGCTCGGATCCGGCAAGCCCGGCAAACCGGCACTCAAGTCCGTCGCCTGACCACTGATTCTGCTAAGCCCTGAAGGCTCTTCATTCAAGCAGGGGCCGCAGGCGCAGCGGCCCCCTCGGGGGGCAGGGAGCGACACGAAGTGCGCGACCGTGGGGGCCACGTCGACAGCTTCCCGTCAGCTCTTCAAGGGTAAACCCGGCCGGGTCGAGACCCCCTCATTTTTAGAATTCCCAAAGACCTGCAAAACGGTCTGACTGGTGCCTGAGCCCAGTGGAATTTTCATTTTTACCTTTCGGAGTCAACCTGATGGATCGTCGTTCACTCATCAAACACGCCGGCGTTGCCGGTGTTTTGGCAGCAGGCGTTGCGCCGGCTGTTCAGGCCAAAAGGAATGGCGCCGCCGATGGCAAAGGTTTCGTCCTTGCCGAAGAAATAGTAAGGCGCCGTATGGGCTGCCTCGATGGAGCCTTGCTGCACGCCGTCGACCACACCAAACGCAGGCATCAGTTCGCCCGCAGCATGGACGGAGATTTCAAACTTGCCGCCTGAAATCGCCTTGACATGCTTGGCAAACGTTTCAGCACCTCCATAGATCGTGTCCAGCGATTTGGGGAAG
>NZ_JBFUGX010000224.1:0-6183 GCF_056402675.1 Polaromonas sp. P3_C2
CACACGCCGAATGCCAGCGCCATGGCGATGGCCAGCACGATGGCCCAGGTTACCTGCTGGGTCAGCCGCTGGCGGCTGGCCTCGAGCTTGCCCTCCAGCGACTTGTTGCGTTGCTGAATCGCCTGTTGCACCTGCACGGCGATGGCGGCGTTGACACTTTCCAGTTCGCGGAATTCTTGCGCCAGCTGGCGTTCCCGGTCCAGCGCGGTACCGGTCGGGCCGGTCAGCAGATCGCCGATGCTCTGCATGTGCGCGCGCCATTGCCGGGCTTTGGCCACCGGTACGTCTTCTCGCGCCAGACTGGTCAGGATACTCGCAGCTTCACGGGCCTCGTCACCGAAGCGCTCACGCAATACCCGGTCGTCGAGGACGACCGACTGGCGGGATGTACGCTCCATCGATACGCTGCGCTCGGCCAGGGACTGCGCCGCGCTGCTGAGTTCGAGGGCACGTGCGGCATTGCTGCGGCTTTGCAGCGAAAGGTCTTCCAGGGTAAACAGCGCCCGCAGCGAGGCGGCGCCCAGCAGGGCAGCAATCAGCAGGAAGGCGATCACCAGAAGTTGCCGGAACGAAAATCGTTGCAGCATGCGTGTCGAGTGCTTGAGCAACGCGCGGGCGGTCTCAGGCCGCCACGGCGACGTCCCGCGTCAGGACTTCGCCGCGCAGCGAACGCTGCGTGGCCTGGGTGATGGTGATGTCCAGCATCTGGCCGATGAGGCGCGGCTGGCCCTTGAAGTTGACCACGCGGTTGCACTCCGTGCGGCCCATGAGTTCGGTCGGATCCTTGCGCGAGGCGCCTTCCACCAGAATGCGCTGCACCGTGCCCTGGCGGCTGGCGCTGATGGCGCGCACGCTGTCGTCAATCGCGGCCTGCAAATGTTGCAGACGCTTGAGCTTGACCTCGTGCGGTGTGTCGTCCTGCAGCGCGGCGGCGGGGGTGCCGGGGCGTGGGCTGTAAATGAAGCTGAACGAGGTGTCGTAGCCGATCTCGTCGATCAGCTTCATCATCTTGCCGAAGTCGTCTTCGGTCTCGCCGGGGAAGCCCACGATGAAATCGCTGCTCATGGCCAGATCCGGGCGGATGGCGCGCAGCTTGCGGATSGTGCTCTTGTATTCCATSGCGGTGTAGCCGCGCTTCATCGCCATSAGGATGCGGTCGSWGCCGTGCTGMACCGGCAAATGCAGGTGGTTGACCAGTTTGGGCAGCTTGGCGTAGGCGTCGATCAGGCGCTGCGTGAACTCATTGGGGTGGCTGGTGACGTAGCGGATGCGCTCAATGCCCGGGATGTCGGACACGTATTCGAGCAAGGTTGCGAAGTCGGCGATCTCGGCCGTGCCACCCATGGGGCCACGGTAAGCGTTGACGTTTTGCCCGAGCAGCGTGACTTCCTTGACGCCCTGGTCGGYCAGGCCGGCGACTTCGACCAGCACGTCTTCGAAGGGCCGAGAGACCTCTTCGCCACGGGTGTAGGGCACCACGCAGTAGCTGCAGTACTTGGAGCAGCCTTCCATGATGCTCACGAAGGCGCTGGCGCCCTCGACGCGCGCCGGCGGCAGGTGGTCGAATTTTTCGATCTCGGGAAAGCTGATGTCGACCTGCGGCTTGCCCAGCCGGGTCCGGTTGGCCAGCAGCTGCGGCAGGCGGTGCAGGGTTTGCGGGCCGAAGACCACGTCGACATAAGGTGCGCGCTGGATGATGGCCGCGCCTTCCTGGCTGGCTACACAGCCGCCGACGCCGATCAGCACGCCTTTTTCTTTCAGGTGCTTGACGCGGCCCAGGTCGCTGAAGACTTTCTCCTGGGCTTTTTCGCGCACGGAGCAGGTATTGAACAGGATCAGGTCGGCCTGTTCCATGTCCTGGGTAGGCTCGTAGCCTTCGGCAGCATGGAGCACGTCGGACATCTTGTCCGAGTCGTACTCGTTCATTTGGCAGCCGAAGGTTTTAATGAAGACTTTTTTGCTCATGATGCTGGCTGATTTGCGGTTTGTCCGCGGGCTGATGGCGATTGCTATTAAATTAATAGCTGCTTGCGCCCATGTTTAAAGGGCGTMAGGCTGATTTCGCTTGAGGCTGTGGGCGTTACTGCTTGTAGGCAGGTAACTGGTCGTACGGCGTCTTGCCGTTGTCCACTGTCTTGGCAGGGGTGCCGCTGTTGAAATTGAACACCGTGTCGGTGCCGCCCGCCCGCTTTTCCTTGGCCTCTTCCGCGTTGAGGATCCAGACCTCATGGACCTCGCCGGTGTTGCTGCGCAGGTAGTTCACCACCAGCTTCTGGTTCAGGAGTGCGCCGGACAACACGAAATTGTTGTTGATGTCGCGTATGCGTGCGCCCACAGACAGCCTGTCCTGCTTGCCGTCCATGGAGATCACCGGCGGCGTCACCACCACCATTTCGCCGCGGACGGCCTTGGGAGGGAATTTCCGGATGTTGGGTTTGACAGCCTCGGCGGGATCGGTCTGGGCCAGGGCTGGCAGGCTCATCAGGCCGGCAGAAGCAGCCAGCATCATCAGGAGTGCGGCCAGGCGGGAAGTGCAGCGGTTCATGGTATGTGTCCAGAGGCTGTTAATAAATAGGAGAATAACAAAGAACAAAGCCTCAGGGGGAAGGACCCTCTGAGGCTTTGACGCATTCCTGGTGGTCGTAGGTGGACTTGAACCACCGACATCAGCATTATGAATGCTGCGCTCTAACCAACTGAGCTATACGACCGAACCCAAGATTATAACTATAAAAACACCCCCGTCCAGGCTCACTGCGTGTAGCCTGCTCCCCCCCTCAAGGGGGCGGCGCCTGGGGCCGGCGAAGCCGGACCCGCGGCCCCTACTGGTGGGGCTCACCTGTGTTTAAAAACCGGTTTTCGTTTGTTGACGAAGGCGTCCATGCCTTCTTTTTGGTCTTCGGTGGAAAACAGCGAATGGAACAGGCGCCTTTCGAACATCACGCCGTCGCTGAGGCCGCTTTCAAATGCCCGGTTGAGGGCTTCCTTGGCGGCCATGACGCTGGTCTGGCCGTAGCTGCAGATCATCAGCGCGGCGCCCAGGGCTTCGTCCATGAGCTTTTCCAGCGGCACCACACGGCTGACCAGGCCTGAACGCTCTGCCTCCTGGGCATCCATCATGCGGCCCGTCAGGGTCATGTCCATGGCTTTGGCCTTGCCCACGGCACGGGGCAGGCGCTGCGTGCCGCCAGCACCGGGAATGATGCCCAGCTTGATTTCAGGCTGGCCGAACTTTGCGTTGTCGGCAGCAATGATGAAGTCGCACATCATTGCGAGCTCGCAGCCGCCGCCCAGCGCAAAGCCGCTGACGGCAGCAATCACCGGCTTGCGGATGCTGTGGATTTGCTCCCAGTTGCGGGTGATGTAATCGTTGTTGTAAACGTCGGCAAAACTGTAGGTGGCCATGGCGCCGATGTCGGCGCCTGCGGCAAAGGCCTTTTCGCTGCCGGTCAGGATGATGCAGCCGACGGTGTCATCAGCATCAAACGCCTTGAGCGCCCGGCCCAGTTCGTCCATGAGCTGGTCGTTCAGGGCATTGAGTTGCTTGGGCCGGTTCAGCGTGACGATACCCACCTTGCGGCTGTCCGGGCCTTCGGTGCGGGTTTCAATGGTTTCGTAGGTCGTGGAAGACATGAAATAGGTCCTTTGGCTGAAAATGCGTCCGGCAATGATGCCACGGGCTCATGGCTGCCAATGGCTTGCCGCAATGCTAGATTCGGGAACAGGAGACTGCTGCCATGACTGCTTCCCATACCGGCTCCGCTGCCGATCCCACCGTTCTGTATGCCATCGATGGTGCTGTGGGCATCCTCACGCTCAACCGCCCCCAGGCCCTGAACAGCTTTACCCGGCAGATGCGCGAAGGCGCCACGCGCACGCTGCATCAGCAACTCGATGCGGAACGCGACATGCAGGCGGCCCTGGGACGCAGCCACGATTACATGGAAGGCGTGACGGCTTTTCTTGAAAAGCATCCCGCGGTATTCAAGGGCGAATGACCTTCCGAAGAGGTGAGTCGCGCCAGGCCGGGTCAGGTTTTCTGGCCGAGCCATTGGTCCATCAGCGCGGCATCCCGCACCGCCAGGCGCCAGGTGGTCAGCGCGGGCGGCATGGGCAGCTCCAGCCGCAGCAGGCGTTTGTCGCGTGCGACCAGGGCAATGACTTTTTTGGCCGTGCCTGCGTAGTGCAGCAGGTCATCGAGCCGGTTCATGCGCCAACCGCCCTCCGGCTCCCGTGCGCCTGTGGCAATGGGTTCCACCGCCAGCCATTCATCTCCCGCCGCAAACCCGGCATGCTCGGCAACGCCGCCGCGCAGCACGGTCTTGACCTGCACCACGCCCTGGTTTTCGCTGGCGCGTAATCCCAGCCGCTGAGCCAGTTGCGCAGGTTCTTCGGCGACTGTCACGCCATGCTGTTCCAGCAAGGCCTTGAGCGGAAGTTCTTCGCGTCCGTGCACCCATTGGGCCAGCTCGGTGGCAAACGGGCGGTGTCCTGCGGCTGCAAGCTCCTCTGCAAAATCTGTCTCGCGCAGGGGGCCGGCTTTGCAGCGTTGCCAGAGTGCGCGCATCACGTTGTCCAGTGTCGCGCCCCCGGCAGCTCCGCCTTCTGCCCGAAGCGTCAGATCAAAACACAGCGCCACCAGCGCTCCCTTGGTGTAGTAGCTCACGGTGGCGTTGGGCGTATTTTCATCCTGCCGGTAATACTTCACCCAGGCATCGAAGCTCGCCTGGGCGACGGATTGAACCAGCCGGCCCGGGGTCTGCATGACCTGGTTGATGGTCTTGTTGAGCAGCTTGAGGTAGCCGGCGTTGTCCAGCAGGCCGGCGCGGCGCAGCAACAGGTCGTCGTAGTAACTGGTGAAGCCCTCGAAAAACCACAACAGCCCGGTGTAATTCTCGGCGCCGTAGTCGTAGTGTTCAAACTCCGCGGGACGCAGCCGCTTGACATTCCATGTATGGAAATATTCGTGGCTGATGAGGCCGCGCAGCGTGGTGTAGCCTTCTGCCGTGCGGGATTCACCCAGGCGCGGCAAGTCCTTCCGGTTGCAGATCAGTGCAGTCGAGTTGCGGTGCTCGAGTCCGCCGTAGCCTTCGTCCACCGCGTTCAGCATGAAGAGGTAACTCTTGAAGGGAGGCTTTTTCGCACCATGCCAGAAACGGATCTCCGTTTCGCAAATCTTCTGGGTGTCCGCCAGCAGCCTTGCGCCGTCGAAGCTCGGGGCCGCGCCCGCGACCACCATGCGGTGCGGCACGCCGCGCGCCGTAAAAGTACCGCTCCAGAAAGCGCCCATTTCCACGGGGCAGTCCACCAGTTCGTCGTAATCGGCCGCCAGGTAGGTACCAAACCCATGCTTGTTGACTGCCTGCGGCCTGAGCCCTGTGGCCAGTGACCAGCCCTTGGCGGCTTTCGGTGTGAGGATCTCCAGCACATGCGCGGCTTTTTCCTGGCCCTGCACTTTCAGGCACAGGCTGGTGCCGTTGAAAAAGCCGCGATGGGAATCCAGCCAGGCGCTGCGCACGGAGTTGTCGCAGGCATACACCTCATAGCGCAGCACCAGCGGTTTGGCAGGCGAGCACTGAATCTGCCAGGTGCATTTATCGAGCTGTTCGGCACGAAGCGGTGTTCGTACCGTTTGGCGAGCCTCCAGGTTCTGCAGGTTTTTGGAGAATTCCCGCACCAGGTAACTGCCGGGGATCCACACAGGCAGCGAGACCCTTTGCAAAGCGTCAGGCTGTGCGATCGTGAGGGTCACGCGAAAGAGGTGGGCGTGCAGAACGTCTGTTTCGACGCGGTAGTGAAGGGGGGAGGAAGTGTTTTTAGGGGTGCCTGGCATCTTGCGCAAAGAATACCCCACGTCTGCCGCCAGCTGCATGGGGGCGCCCGACGGATCAAGTCGATCGGGCTGTAAATGCTATCAAAAAAGGAGCTGCTCGCGCAGGTGGTGTGCGGGCTGGAGGTCGATTTTGTATCTAAACAGGGCCTTCTGGCCCATTTTCAGGGAGTTTTTGCACTGAGCAGCATTTTTTCGACTTCCTGGGCGCTGACCGCGCCTGGCGCGCGGGATCCGTCAGCAAAAATCAGGGTGGGCGTGCCRGTGATATTGTATTTTTGGCCAAACTCGCGGTTTCGCTTGATGGCCGAGATGTCGCATTCGGCAGCCGCAGGCACGGTGTTGCGCAGCAT
>NZ_JBFUGX010000225.1:0-6172 GCF_056402675.1 Polaromonas sp. P3_C2
GTTCATGCGCTGGGCGGCAAAGCCTTCGGTGCCTTTGGCCAGCGCCTGGGTGGCTGCTTCGATTGCGGCCGCATCACCGTGGGCACGCATGTCGGCAAGACCGACGATCAGGCTGTCGATCTGCGCCCGCTCATTGGGGCTCAGCAAGTCGGCATCCGCCGCCAGCGCGCTTTGCGCAGCCAGAATCATTCGATCGGCATCGACCTGGGCCTCGGCCAGTGCGCGAGCCTGCATGTCTTGCTGGGCGGTCGAGAAGCTGTCTTGCAGCATGCGCGCAATATCGTCGTCCGACAGGCCATAGGAGGGCTTCACGTCGATGCGCGCCTCGACACCGCTGACCTGCTCTTTCGCATTCACGCTAAGCAGGCCGTCGGCATCGACGGTAAACGTCACGCGGATACGGGCAGCGCCCGCCACCATGGGCGGAATGCCGCGCAGCTCGAAACGGGCAAGACTGCGGCAGTCGGCCACCAGGTCGCGTTCGCCCTGCACCACATGCAGCGCCAGCGCGGTCTGGCCGTCCTGGTAGGTGGTGAAGTCCTGCGCCATCGCCGTGGGGATGGTCTGGTTGCGCGGCACGATGCGCTCAACCAGCCCGCCCATGGTCTCGATGCCCAGCGACAGCGGGATCACGTCGAGCAGCAGCAGGTCGGCGCCAGTGTTGTTGCCAGCGAGCTGGTTGGCGGAAATGGCCGCACCCAGCGCCACCACTTCATCGGGGTTGAGATTAACCAGCGGCTCGCGCCCGAAGAAACTGGCAACCGCCTTGCGCACCTGCGGCATGCGTGTGGAGCCACCTACCAGCACTGCGCCCTGAATATCTTCCTTCGCCAGCTTGGCATCGCGCAGTGCCTTGCGAACGGCCGCCAGGGTACGCTGGGTCAGGTGGGCGGTAGCGGTTTCAAAATCTTCCGCCTTCATTTCGAAGTTGACGAGGGCTTTGGCCAGTTGCACCGAAAAAGGCACAGGGTTGGCAGCTGAAAGCGCCTCCTTGCAATTGCGCGCAGTGCGCTGCAGTGCCGCCTTGTCAGACGGAGTGAGCGCATCCGCTGCAAGGCCCGCCTTGGCCAGCACCCAGTCGACCAGCGCGCGATCGTAATCGTCGCCACCAAGCGCGGAATCGCCGCCCGTGGCCACCACCTCGAAGACGCCTTGGGTCAAACGCAGTATGGAAATATCGAAAGTGCCACCGCCAAGGTCATAGACGGCGTAAACGCCTTCACTGGCGTTGTCCAGTCCATAGGCAATGGCAGCGGCCGTGGGCTCATTAAGCAGGCGCAATACATTGAGGCCAGCCAGTTGCGCAGCGTCTTTGGTGGCCTGACGCTGGGCGTCGTCAAAGTAGGCCGGCACCGTGATTACGGCGCCATAAATATCGTCATTAAAAGTGTCTTCGGCGCGGTAACGCAGCGTGGCCAGAATCTCCGCGCTGATCTCGACCGGGCTTTTCTCGCCGGCGACAGTCTGCAGCGTGACCATGCCCGGCTTGTCGTTCAACTCGTATGGCAACTGAGCGCGGCTGCCGATGTCGTCAATGCCGCGGCCCATCAGACGCTTGACAGAAGAGATGGTGTTGCGCGGATCTTCCACCTGCGCGGCCAGGGCTTCATAGCCGATTTGGCGCTTGTCGTCCTCAAGGTAGCGCACCACGCTGGGCAGCAGCACCCGCCCCTGCTCATCGGGCAGGCATTCAGACACACCACTGCGCACGCTGGCGACCAGCGAATGTGTGGTGCCCAAGTCAATCCCCACCGCGATGCGTCGCTGGTGCGGGTCGGGCGTCTGGCCGGGTTCGGAAATTTGCAGGAGTGCCATGCGCGGTTGTCGTACTTTTTCTGTAATGCTTTATTGTCCCAGCTGGTCGATGCGTGCATCAACCTCACTGGCAAAGCGCTCAATAAACATAAGGCTTCTGACCTGCTGGGCTGCGGCAGGAAAGTCCTTGTCCACGTCCAGCAGTTGCTCTATTTTTGATAGCTGCTTGCGCTCGTCAGCTGTGGCTTGGGAGGCTATTTCTTCAAAATCTTCAGTTGTTTCGGCATCGTCGAGCGCTTCGCGCCACTGCATCTGCTGCATCAGGAAGTCGTGCGGCATGGCGGTGTTGTTTTCGGCGTTAATGGGCGCACCGTTCAGCTCACACAAATAGCTCGCCCTCTTGAGCGGGTCTTTCAGCCGCTGGTAGGCCTCGTTGATGCGCACCGACCACTGCATGGCCACACGCTGGGCGGCCGTACCCTGAGCCGCGAATTTGTCAGGATGCGCTTCGCGCTGCAAATCCTTCCAGCGCGCGTCAAGCGTCGCGCGATCCTGCGCGAAGCGCTGGGGAACACCGAAAAGCTCGAAGTCGTTGGATTGGAGATTCATGCCGAGAAAAAGCCGCCAGCACAATCAGTGGAGGCGGCTTCAGTAAGGGTGCAGCACGCGATCGACCGCTCGCCCGTCAAACCCGGAAACTTTCGCCACAGCCGCAACGATCACGCTCGTTGGGGTTGATGAACTTGAAGCCTTCGTTCAGGCCTTCACGCACAAAGTCCAGCTTGGTGCCGTCGATGTAGGCCATGCTTTTCGGGTCGACCAGCACCTTGACGCCGTTGTCTTCAAACACGACATCTTCCGGTGCGATCTCGTCGGCATATTCCAGCTTGTAAGCCAGGCCGGAGCAGCCGGTGGTCTTCACGCCAAGGCGAACGCCCACACCCTTGCCGCGCTTGGTCATGTAGCGGGTCACGTGTCGGGCTGCAGCGTCAGTGAGGGTAACGGACATTTAAATCACTCGAAAAAAACAGGTGACGGGTGATGCGTTGATCAGTGCGTGTGCTTTTGCTTGTAATCGTTCACGGCGGCCTTGATGGCGTCTTCCGCCAGGATGGAGCAGTGAATCTTCACAGGCGGCAGCGCCAGCTCTTCAGCGATCGCGCTGTTCTTGATGCTTGCCGCTTCGTCCAGCGTCTTGCCCTTGACCCACTCGGTCACGAGCGAACTGGAAGCAATCGCGGAGCCGCAGCCGTAGGTCTTGAAACGTGCGTCCTCAATCACGCCCGTCACCGGGTTGACCTTGATTTGCAGCTTCATCACGTCGCCGCAGGCCGGTGCACCAACCATGCCGGTGCCTACCGATTCGTCGCCCTTTTCAAAGGAGCCAACGTTGCGGGGGTTTTCGTAGTGGTCTACCACTTTTTCGCTGTATGCCATTTTGTTTACCTCTTTAAGCTGTCTTGAATTGCGGGCCGGCCTTAGTGGGCGGCCCACTGGATGGTGGACAGATCCACGCCATCCTTGAACATCTCCCACAGGGGAGACAGTTCGCGCAGTTTGGCCACGTTTTCCTTGATGGTGGCGACCGCGTAGTCAATTTCTTCTTCGGTGCTCCAGCGGCCAATCGTCATGCGAAGGCTACTGTGCGCCAGTTCGTCGCTGCGGCCCAGGGCGCGCAGCACATAGCTGGGCTCCAGGCTGGCCGACGTGCAGGCCGAGCCGCTGGACACGGCCAGACCCTTGATGCCCATGATCAGCGACTCGCCTTCGACGAAGTTAAAGCTCATGTTCAGGTTGTGCGGCACGCGCTTGTCTGCATGGCCGTTGAGGAACACTTCTTCCACATCCTTGAGCCCGTTGAGCATGCGCTCATGCAGGGCCAGGATGCGCTTATTCTCTTCATGCATCTCGGCCTTGGCGATGCGGTAGGCCTCGCCCATGCCGACGCACTGGTGCGTGGGCAAGGTGCCCGAACGCATGCCGCGCTCATGGCCGCCACCGTGCATTTGTGCTTCAAGGCGAACGCGTGGCTTGCGGCGCACATACAAGGCGCCAATGCCCTTGGGGCCATAGGTCTTGTGCGAGGTCAGGCTCATCAGGTCGACCGGCAAGGTCGCCAGGTCGATATCAACACGGCCGGTAGCTTGCGCGGCATCGACATGGAAGATGATGCCTTTTTCACGGCACAGCGCACCAATGGCCGGGATGTCCTGAATTACGCCGATTTCGTTGTTGACGAACATGACGCTAACCAGAATCGTGTCGGGGCGGATAGCGGCCTTGAACGCCTCCAGGTCGAGCAGGCCGTCGGCTTGCACGTCCATGTAAGTCACTTCAAAACCCTGGCGTTCCAGTTCGCGGCAGGTGTCCAGCACGGCCTTGTGCTCGGTCTTGACCGTGATGATGTGCTTGCCCTTGGTCTTGTAGAAATGGGCCGCACCCTTCAGAGCCAAATTGTTGGACTCGGTTGCGCCGCTGGTCCAGACGATTTCACGCGGGTCGGCACCAATCAGGTCGGCGATCTGCTCACGCGCTTTCTCGACGGCGGCTTCTGCTTCCCAGCCCCAGGCATGGCTGCGCGAAGCGGGGTTGCCGAAATGCTCGCGCAACCAGGGAATCATGGCGTCCACTACCCGCGGGTCGCAGGGATTCGTGGCGCTGTAGTCCATGTAGATGGGAAAGTGAGGGGTGTCCATGTGGCTAGCTCTTTAAATTCACAGGCTGGCTGGCAGCGCGATCAATGAAGTCAATGCAATCGGGTCACAAAGGGATGAAGCCGGGCAGACGCCCGGCATCGCTCCATCAGGATTTGGAAAATGYATTGCCCAGTGCGAAGACCGAGTTCGGCGCATTCACGCGGATCGGCTTGACAACCGGCGCTGTGAAAATGGCTTTTTTGACCTGCGGGGTATTCTCGATCACCACGCCCTTGGCGAGCTGGTCTTCCACCAGTTTTTGCAGGGTCACGGAGTCCAGGAACTCCACCATGCGGCTGTTCAGTGAAGCCCACAGCTCGTGCGTCATGCAGCGGCCGCCTTCGCCCAGGCAGTTTTCCTTGCCGCCACACTGGGTGGCGTCGATCGGCTCGTCCACCGACACGATGATGTCAGCCACGGTGATCTCGGAAGCCTTGCGGCCCAGCGTATAACCGCCGCCGGGGCCACGGGTGGATTCCACCAGTTCGTGACGGCGCAGTTTGCCGAACAGCTGTTCGAGGTAGGAAAGGGAAATCTGCTGGCGCTGGCTGATAGCGGCCAACGTGACCGGGCCGTTGTTCTGACGCAATCCCAAATCAATCATCGCGGTGACCGCAAAGCGGCCTTTGGTCGTGAG
Source organism: Polaromonas sp. P3_C2 (assembly GCF_056402675.1). Classification (NCBI taxonomy): domain Bacteria; kingdom Pseudomonadati; phylum Pseudomonadota; class Betaproteobacteria; order Burkholderiales; family Comamonadaceae; genus Polaromonas; species Polaromonas sp. P3_C2. The sequence continues at coordinate 5,089 of NZ_JBFUGX010000225.1, forward strand.
GCGCATAACAAGCTCCTTTAAATGGCTTGACTGTCGTTTTCACCCTGAAAGCTTGTGGCTTACAGGGAACTCTTCCTCCAGCCGCCCAGGTCAGTCAACCGGTATCGCGGGGGCTTTTGTTGTTCTGGTATTGTTCTTGACTGTTTTCGTCAAGTATAACACAAGCAGGGTTTTTCCCGCTGAGACGGCCCCAAACATGGGGACTAACCCGTAGGCAGAGCCATTTAATGCACCGTTTCGGTGCATTAAATGAACCCAGGGGGCTGGTGGATCTAGGCGCGGGCTTGGCCTGCAGAGGTCAGCGGCACGACATTATCGGTGCCAGGCGCACCAAAAGCCTGTTCCTTGAGGATGTGCAGCTGGTCCCGGACCCGGGCGGCCTTTTCGAATTCGAGGTTCTTGGCGTGTTCGATCATCTGCTTTTCCAGGCGCTTGATTTCGCGGGCAATATCCTTCTCGCTCATGTCTTCCACCAACGCCTTCTGCATCTCGATTTTTTCGGCTTCCTTGCCGGATTTCTCGCTGTAGACGCCGTCGATCAAATCGCGGATGCGTTTGACCACGCTGCGCGGCGTGATGCCGTGCTCCAGGTTGAAGGCAATCTGCTTGTTGCGCCGCCGTTCGGTCTCGTCCATGGCTTTTTTCATGGAGTCCGTGATGCGGTCTGCATACAAAATCGCACGGCCGTTCAGGTTGCGGGCCGCCCGGCCAATGGTCTGGATCAGGCTGCGCTCTGCACGGAGGAAACCCTCTTTGTCGGCGTCCAGGATGGCCACCAGCGACACCTCAGGAATGTCCAGCCCTTCGCGCAGCAAATTGATACCCACCAGTACGTCAAAGGCCCCCAGCCGCAGGTCGCGCAGGATTTCCACGCGCTCGACCGTGTCCACGTCGCTGTGCAGATAACGCACCTTCACGCCGTTGTCGCTCAGGTAATCCGTCAGCTGCTCGGCCATGCRCTTGGTCAGCGTGGTGATCAACACCCGCTCATTCTTTTCGACCCGGATGCGGATTTCCTGCAGCACGTCGTCGACCTGATGGGTAGCCGGCCTCACTTCCACCTGCGGATCCACCAGTCCGGTGG
>NZ_JBFUGX010000226.1:0-6151 GCF_056402675.1 Polaromonas sp. P3_C2
CGTTGGCACTGTCGGTCAGCTGGATGCCGGCGCCCTGCGTGCTGCCGGTGTTGTTGCCCACCGGGGCGCCGTCGGCCGTCACACGGTCGATCAGCGCGCCGTCAACGCCATTGAGGTCCAGCTCGGCCCGGCCCGCGCCCCGGCTGGTGACGTTGCTGATGGAGAAGTTGCGCAGCCGCGCTGATGCGTCTCCGACGGGTGCTACCTTGATGCCGTAGGACCCGGCTACGTTGGCACTCGGGCCGTAAAGTGTGAAGTCCTTCAGCGAGACATTGTCGGCTGTCACGTTGATACCGTAGCCGCTGACGCCGCGTGCGTCGATCACGGTCGATCCCTGGCCCGAACCGGCCAGCGTCACGCTACGGTCGACCACCAGCGTGGAGGGCTGCACATAAGTGCCGCCGCCCACATTGACCGTGCCGCCGGCAACCACGGCATTGACGCCTCTCTGGATGCTGCCGCTGGCCTGCGTGACATAGACATTGCCGTCCGTCCATGTCACCAGGCCTCGCCCGGTGGTGTCGAGCGCATGGGTCACGCGGTCTTCGATGGCAAAACCGTCGGCCGCACCGTCGAAGACAGCGCCGCGAGCATCAACCGCAACAGCGTCCACCGAGATGTCCTGCCCGTTGTTCTTGAACTGGGTGCCGCCGCTGATGGCGACCGTGGGCTGGCCGCCATGGCCATTGCTCATGGTTTCAAAGCGTATGCCTGTCCGGCTGGAACCCTCGATGCTGCCGCCGGAGATGTTGACGCTTTGCAGGCTGGCCGGTGCGGCCGTGTAATCGGCGCTGTCACCGGCGATTCCGCGTGTTTTGATGACCACCGCCGCAGCCGTCGGATCACCCGAACTCGCGCCAGAATTTTTGACCGTCACGTTGTCAAAATTGATCGCATTGAAGTTGTCGTATTTCAGATTGATGTCGATGCCGGCGCCATAACGTTTATGCAGCGATGAAGATGCAGGCGCCCCATAGTTGCCGGCATTCAGGACGGCGACGTTCCTGAGAGTCAGGTTGTTCGCGGTTTCAAGATAAAAGCCCTTGAAGCTGGGGCCGTCCACCGTGACGTTCTCAAACAATGCGTTCTCAAAAGAGCCCGTGGCCACCGGAGCGCCGCCGACCATCTGGTAACCGTTGTAGGTCTGCACACCGATCTGTCCGCCGGTGATGGTGCTGTTGAGCATGCGGAAGTTGTCGGCCCGGGTCGTGGTGCCGTTGCGCATGCCGAAGGTGTTGTTGTTGAAAGCCACGCGATTGACGGTCACGTCGTTGGATGTACCGTTGATGCGCAAGCCGTACAGGTAGTCGGCAATCGACAGGTCGGAGAGCGTCACGTTGGAAGCATTGTTGATAGTGACCGCGTCGCCGCTGCCTGCGGCGGCGGACTGCAGCACCGTCTGCCCCACCCCCGCGCCGTCCAGCGTCAGCGACTTGGTGATGTTGACGCTGCCGCTGTAGTTGCCGGCCGCCACGTTCACCGTGCCGCCCGTGACCACGGCATCCACGCCGCCCTGGATGCTTCCCAGCGGGGTGAGTACGCTGCCCTGTGCGCCCGAAGAGCCCGTGGTAGCCACCGTCACGTGCGTGCGGTTGGACGATGTGTACGCCTGGTCCTGCACGGACCAGCCGCCATTGGCCGCGCTCAGGTCCAGCAGAGACTGCTGCTGTGACAGGGTAGGAGCGGCAGCGATGGGCATGCTGTTGGAGACAGGGTTGGGATTCGATCCAACCACGTGCCCGTTCAGGTGCAGGTTCAGGCCCCACTCGTTGCCCACCGGGCCCTGGCTGTTGCCGGCCATGCCAATGCCGCTGCCGTCGGTGTACTGCACGGAGATGGCGCTCTTGGTATTTTCAATCCGGTTGCCTGTCACACTGCCCGTGTTGCGCCCGTCGATCAGGATGCCGTTGCGCACGTCATGGATGTTGTTGTTGCTGATCGTGAAACCGGTGACGCCATTGGCCACCGCAATGCCGCGGCTGATATTGGAGCCCCACGCATAACTTGTGTACGGCTGGTTAACAGGCCCGGCGATCTCCATCCCGGTGACCGTCACATTGTTGGCGGTAATGCTGATGCCGTTAACCTGCCCGGCATCGGGGACCACGATTTTTGCGCCGTCCAGGCCTGTCAGTGTCAGGTTGGCCTTGTTCAGGGTGACCTGCTCGGCATAAGCGCCTCCGTGAACATCTACAGAGCCCCCCGCTCCTGGTGTGCCTGTCTTTGAAATGTTGACGGCGTCCTGGATACGTGCCCCGCTGTACACATCGACCTGGCCTGCATTGCCGCTGACCTGGGTTGCGTCCAGTACCGACTTGAGAACCACCGTATGGCCGTTGACCACGATGGCATTGCTGGCTTGCTGAATGCCCTCCAGGTTGATGACGCCGGACAGCAGGTTGGCGGCATCGCCAACGCCCAGCAAGAGGGTCTCGCCGTTCAGGCTGGCATGGTTCATATTGGACACGCTCAAACMCGTTGCACCGCCCGGTATGGCGAACTCATAAAGTCCGCTGTTGAGCGACACGGTGACCGTGGCGGCGGTTGAGCCGGCCAGGGCAATCGTGCCGCCGGTGGCGGTGATGCTGCCGTGGTTGGTGACCGACGGCGCGACCAAAGCCACCAGGCCGGCATTTTGCGCGGTGATGCTGCCATGGTTGGTGATACTGCCGACGGCCCCGGTGATCTGTGCGCCGCCGGTGTTGATGAAGTTGTTGACATCAATGTTGCCCGTGGTGGCAATGAGCGAGCCCACATTGATCACGGCGTTTTGCCCGAACATCACACCATTGGGGTTCATCAGCATCACTGTTCCGTTGGCCGAAAGGCTGCCCAGTATTTGGGAAGGGCTGGCGTCACCGGTCACGCGGTTCAGCATGGCCGAGCTTGCGTTGGGCTGGTTGATCTGCACCATCTTTCCGGGGTTGATGTCGAACGAGCCCCAGTTAACCACGGCGCGGTCGGTTCCCTGGTTGATGGTGAGCTGGTTGCCCGAAACCGAGCCTGAGGCCGTGCCGGAAAACACCGTGCCGTTCTGGGGAAGGCCTGCGCCACCGGCGATGTCAACCGGCCAGCCTGGCGGCGAGAACAGCATGGCGACCGCCGCCGGAAGGGCCTTCAGCGCAAAAGATCGCCGGCGCCGGCCGGAAGTGGAAGCACTCGGGGAGTTCAGCTTAGCGTTCATGGATCACCTCTTGAGGCAAAGAAAAGTCATTGAACAAATCATCAAAAGCGCACCAGCAGCGTGCCCAGCAGCCGGGGGTCTTTTCCGTGGGGCTGGTAACTCGCGATGGGTTTGGTCAGGGGCCAGGCGATCTCCACCGCAGCCACCACGTTCCGTGGAAGGAAGAGGCGAGTCCCCAGCCCTGCCGATGCCAGGCTCTGGCTGTTGGGCATGCCCACACAAGTACAGCCCACCGTCCAGACCTTGCCGATGTCATAGAAGGCAAAGAGCTGCCATGACCTGAAGCCCGCGAAGTCCGAGGAACCGGAATAACGAGGTTCGGCGCGAAACGCCAGCCCGCGCTCACCCACCAGTTCAGCAGGCTCGTAGGCCCGCCCAAACCGCCGGCCGCCCACCGCATATTGCTCCGACGAAAGCAGGGGGGTGTTGGCCCACTGCCCGCTCAGGCCCAGCGTAAGTGCAAGGTTCGAAGCAAGAGGCTGGGTACGCTCGTAATCGAAGGTAAGTTTGTTGAACACCCCTTTGGCCCCTGCCCGGCTTTTGAGCGGATCGGATTCCTGGGTGCCACCCAGTCCCTGGCTGAAATCCACATCCAGCGAGTTCTGCCCGCCCAGGCGGTCAAGCACTCGCCACCCAAGCCCCAGGCGCAGCACACGGAGATGATCTTCAATTACCCGGGTGCCCAACACATCGGTTTGCACGTCGGTGTGCTCATACGTTGCCCTTGCAGTCACGCTCTCATTGCGGGTCCGAAGCAGCGGATACGCAGCAGAGACCGTCGTCGTGTCCGCGTTGCCACGCATATCAAACGGCGTCAGGATGTCGCCCGGACGTGTGCGAGCCCTGGACACGGCAGCGGACAGTTTGAGACCCTCTGTCGTGACTACCTGGCTATAGGAAATTTGTGCATAGGCCAGCTCGGAGTTGCCGCTGCTCATGCCCCGAAAGCGCCACTGGTCGTTGACGCCCAGCAACTGGTTGATGTTCACTTCCACGCCGATCTCGGCGGGGCCGAGGTATTTCGACCCATAGTTGTCGGCGGCAGCGAAGCCCTCGACTTTCTTCACGCTGGCGATCAGTGTGAGGTCAGCCGCACCCGGCGCATGCGCAGGGGCCAGCACGCTGCGCAACTCGACACCCGGAAAATCATTGGCGATCAGGAGGTACCGCTCAAGCACGGGGCCCTGAATGGGCCGCGACGCCCTGATCTTCTCGCCGATGGCTGCGAGCTGCTCCTTCACATGGGCACTGACATCGTCCCCCGCCCGAATGTTCACCTTGTCGATGTAGCCCTCAACCACACGCAGGGTGAGCGTACCGTCGGCGAGAGACTGCGGCGGCACCACCACCAATGACAGGATGTAGCCTGCGTTACGGTACATCGCGGTGAGCGAAGACGCGAGTTGCAGAATCTCGCTGCCGGAAATCTCCCGTCCGGTATAGCTGTCCGCATTCGCCTGAAGGACGCCACCGGGCAGTACGGTGCTGCTTTCAATATCAATGCGCCTGAGCGTGACCCTGATGGCCCTGAGTGATTCAGGCAAAGGCCCTGTTGGCTCGGTCCTGATTTCCGGAGGTGCCGCTGAGGCGCCGGGCTCGGGCTGGAAGTCAAAACGCTCGCGAACCCGGCCGGGGTCAATGGTGGATGGGGCCTGCTGCGCCAGCGCAGTTGTCGAAATGACCATGAGCACAGAAAAAGCACCAGTCCACATGCTGTGCACGCCCACATGATCGATACGCTTCATCGCCAGCCCCGTTGAAAATCAAGGTTTCCGAAGTGCCTGCAGGTGTTGTGATTCGACACTTGCGGGCTGTATTTTTTGTGAACTAATTCACGGTAACCAATTGTGAAACCTGATACAAGGGAGAAAAAGTGATTAATTACCAACGGTCTTATGTAATGATTTCGCCCCAGTTTTTGCCAAAAGGGCTTTTCTGCCCACATTACGCGGCCCTATTAGTTACATTTAGAGCCACAAATACATACATTCAGTTACCTTTGACTTACTGAAAATCTTTCTTGCCGGTGAAGAATTCCCCAGGAAATCCAGGTGCGTTGTGTAAAGTTTTGCCGCAGGTCCCCGATACCGCGCACGGATGGCATTGCCGGAACGACAAGCGCCGCCATTCGGACCGTCGAACGGCGATGACAAGATCACAGCGGCAATGACTCCCGGTCTATTTGCGGATCGCCAACGCCTGCTTGGCCCTGGCCACCTTGGCGCCTTGCGCTATAAGCTGAAGAGCAACACAAAGAAGCCGCAGGAAGACGCGTTGAAAATCCACATCTACACCGACATCGACACCTTGTTTGGCAACGCTTCGCGCTTGTGGATGGATGTTTTGGTGGAGGCAGGCCATGACGTGGAGTTCATTGACTTGGGCACCAGCACCGACGCGCCGTTGCCCGATGTCGGCCACTGCGACGTCAACCTGCTGATTGCCGGAATTTATGCACTGCCCCGTTTTGCCGTGCAGGGCCTCCCGCGCAACGGCAAGCACGTGCTGTGGATGTTTGATCCATTGACAAAGAATGCACGGGCTACCGTGCATCGGTACAAGACCGATCTTTTCGACGTCATCGCACCCGGTTTGCACGCTGTGCTGGCGATGGATTCCTCCATAGCGCGCTACCTCGCACAGCATTTCCCGGCACTTGCCACTTGCCAGCTGCCCTATATGGTGGCCGGTAAACATATGCGAACGCCCCTTCCCGAAGCACAGAGAAACCGCGACATCATCATGCTGGGCGGTGACACGCCCCGGCGGCGGGACGCCGAGCAGTACTTCGTCAACACGGCTCCTGCCCTGAAGGCCGAGTTCGTCTGGAGCGGCCTGTGGGGCGCCGCGCGCGACGCCTGCCGCGCCGGTGCGCGCATCAACCTGAACATCCATGCCGACCCGGAACACACTTACTTCGACCAGTTCCGGACATTCGAAAGCTGGGCGGCCGGCACGGCCGTCGTT
>NZ_JBFUGX010000227.1:0-6145 GCF_056402675.1 Polaromonas sp. P3_C2
TTGCTGACGGGCCCATGAACGGTCAGGGTGCCGACATTCCCGGCGATGTGGCACATGTAGTAGCGCCCCACCACATCATGCTGGTTGCCGACGCCTTGCGGAACGACATCCCGCGACGCCAGTAACAAACGCGCCGTTTCGAGCCCGCCCATGGCCAGTACCGTGGTATTCGGAGTCACCCAAAAGTGTGTTCCTGCCAAGGTGCGTACCTCGAGTTCCCGGACGGCCCTTCCGTCGGCGTGCAGCCGTACTGCAGTGCAGTTGGCTCCCAGCAGTACCTGGATATTGGGCGCCAGCTCAAGCCGCCGTGCATAGCGATTGCCGAAATGCGTGGGACAGGAAAACCGCTCCAGCCCATTGGTCAGCACGCGCGAACTGTCGAACCCTGCAATCATCGGACCGATTTCCGGCTCCAGGGCTTCACCCGCGTCATAAATGAACCGCCCGGCTTCCGCGAGGGCATTGGCACGCGGGTAGTAGGGTCGCAGGTCTTCGTAAGACAGCGGCCACCCGCTGTGCGGAATGTAGCTGCGGGTCTCGAAGTCAATGGGATCGAAGGGCATGCAGCGTCCGCCCCAGATCGCGGTGGATCCCCCCAGGCGCCGCTGGCGATATTTGCCGGGTGGGCTGTGCAGCCGCTCATCCGCGACTTCTCCCTCGCAGAGCGACTGGGTGGGAGCGTGCGCCTGCAGCTGCCCCGACTCCAGCAGAAGCACGGAATGCCCTTGCTCCGACAAGGTGAGCGCCAATGCAATGCCCGCAGGGCCGCCACCCACTACGCAGACGTCCGCCTGAAGGCGGCTGCCGGCCTGAATGTCATTGGCCTGCGTGATCATAGGTGGGTGTCCGGGACAGATTTGGCGGTGGTGCGCAGCGGTTGGGCTGCTACGCCGAAATTGCGCTGGTGGATGCGCGCAACGCTGGCAAAGAAACGGGCAAGGGAAAAGTTCTGTTCGTAAAGTGCCCGGCCGTTGCGCTCCAGTGAAGTCCTCAGCGCAGGCTCGTTCAGCACCTGCTGCAGGCCCCTGGCAATACCGGCTGCGTCGCCAGCCTGCACAAAGCACGCATTGRCCCCATCGGTCAACACGGAAGGTATTTCGCCTACCGGGCTGCAGACCACCGCAACGCCGTTGGCCATGGCCTCCAGGATGACCAGTGGCAGGCCCTCGTCGTAAGAAGGCAATACCAGGACATCGGCGCGAGCCATCAGGCGTGCGACCTGCTGCTGGTCGGACCAGCCGGCAAAATCAAGCAGTGCTTCGATGCCCAGTTGCTTTGCCTTTATCCGGTAGGCTTCGATATCGCCGCCGCCGGCCAGAATCACTTCGGTTCGTGAGGCATCAAATCCCGGGAGCGCCAGCGCCTGCAAAAGATCCGATACCCCCTTGCGCTCCGACAGGTTTCCCAAAAAGAGCACGCGCTGCACGATTTGTTCCGAGGCTATGCGCCGTGCATGGGTAGGTTCGGGAACACCGTTGATAACGATCTCCACGCGATTGGCCGGCACGCCGAGTTCTTCGACCACAAAACGCCGTGCGGATGATCCCAGCACCACACAACTGGCCGGCAGCGAAAATACCCAGCGCGTCAGCATCTGCAGCGGACGGGGCAACGACCGGTAGAAATGATGCAGCTGCGCAGCGTGCAAATGAAGCACCACCGGAATACCGAGGGCGCGGCAGACAATGATGATCACGCTCTTGCGAAAGAGGCTCAACCGCTCGGCCATGTTCACATGGACACCCGCCAGCCGGCCGTTGAGTTTTCCGCGCACTATTCTGGCCATGGCAGTTGCCAGCACCCAAAGTGAATACAGCGCGTTGGCGCCGCCGCGGGTGTCAAGCGGACGGAGTTCCGCCGCATCGGCAGGGGCTGAAAACGCCTGGGCCTGAATCAGGTAGTCCGCGACCTTGAACATGCCGCCGCCTTTGGGCGTCCAGGGACACGCAAGGTAGATATAGCGCCCCTCGCGTTCTCGTGCGGCCGAATGCGGCAGCGATTCACTTCTCATAATTACTTTCCTGTACCTTGATAAGAAAGACCGGGCTTTCTAAAGAGTGCGCGCTTGAAGAAGGTGGTCATGGGACGCTCCAGCCACACGTACGAGATGCAGCCTGCAACCACCACGGCCGTRCCCACGGCAAGCACGATGGCCAGGCTGTCCTGCACGCCCAGTTTTTTCAGCGCCAGCACACCGGCCGGTACCACGAAGGTGTGCGAGAGATAGATGGAGTAGGAAGCGTCACCCAGGAAAGACAGACGGGAAGCCAGTGGTGCGCGCAAGGTCCATGGCTCGAGCCAGATTGACCCGAGGACAACCAGCGCAGCACCGCAGCCCCAGGTGGCGAAACGGTCGGCCGAGTGCCCCCAGTCAGGGATAAACATGAACATCGCGCCAGCGGTCATGACGATCAGGCCGGCTCCTGGCGATGCATGCCGAAAATGCAAAAAGGCATAGGCAATGCAGACTCCAAGAATGAACTCGAAAACAATGGTCTGGGCGTAGAAACCCAGCACCACCGAGTCCGGTACATACCGACCAGCCGTGAAAATCAGTAGAAAAACCAGCAAGCAAAACCGGATGCGTGGTGCGCCCAGGGCAATGGCTGCCGCAAAAACCGCATAAAAAAGCATTTCGAAATTCAACGTCCAGCCGACGGGCAGCGCGGGCAATACGAGGCCCCACGGGCTCACGGCAGGGATGAACAAAAGGGAGGCGGTCAGATGCCCCGGTTCCACGGATGCGCGGGATGCGAGGGTCGGCAAAGCCAGCAAGAGGACGACCTTCAACAAGGTATAGAACCAGTAGAGCGGTGCGATCCTCAGCAAGCGCCTCCGCATGAACACCCAGGCGGCATTGACCCGCGACGCAGCGTCGGAAGGCAGTGCCGATGTTGACATGGCCATGACAAACCCGCTGATGACAAAAAAGATGTCTACGCCTGCGGAGCCGTCTGCCCAATAATGGGTTGGGCCGGTTCCGCCGATGTGGATGGAAATGGCCTGGGTAATGTGCATGACCACGACAAGCATGGCCGCGGCAAACCTCAGAATTTGTACGCCCGTGAATTGCTGCGTCGCCTGCTGCTTCTGCGGGCTTCCATCGGGGCCGATCAATGGGCGCTCCCCTGAATTGCCTGGCGAGGCGCCATTGAGAAGTCCTTGAGTATCCGGCTCGCGATGGCCTCGCCAGCCGGGCGTTGCCGGCGAAGCAGGCCGCGTATGAGGCCCGCGGCATTGAAGCACCATGAGATCACCGAATAGAGGGCCTTGGTGACAGACCGTTTTCGCCAGGTCATCAGCAACACCGGCGCCGTGACGATGATGCAAAAGAATGCCATGCGCAGGGGAGCCGATACCGGCCAGAATACCAGGCTGGCCATGACCGCCCACCAGCCCAGGACGGCCATGTACAGGCGCAGTTCCCGCAGGCCCTGCAGCGCCAGATGCAGTCGGGGCTGGCCGGCGGCAGCGCGGACCAGTTCGCCCAGCCCGCAGATATAGCGGGTGCTCCAGCGCCGCATCAACAAGCGATAGGGTGGTGCATCGTGGCCAAAGTGGTTGGCGGCATCCACCGGCAGGCGCCACAGATGCCAGCCGAGAGCGCGCAGCCTGATGGCCAGGTCAAATTCTTCATAGCTGTGCAGGTTACGGTCGGAAAGATAGCCTGCGGCCTCAATGGCTGTGCGACGGTAAAGCCCTCCGCCGTCGAGCCGGTCGACCTTGCCAGGCAGCAGGTGCGGCGAGGCGCGTTCTCCACGCGCAAGGTATTCCAGGCTCGCGGTGTTTTGCTCCACCACCCGTCCGCCGACGCCTGCGACGTCTTCATGGGCATCCAGAAAATCGAGTGCTTTCTCAAGAAAGCCTTCCTGCATCTGCATGTCGCCATCGAGGATATAAATGAAGTCGCCATGCGAATGCTGGTAGCCCAGTTGCGGGCCCACGCCGCAGCAGCGCTCATTGGGATTGGCCAGCTGGACGATACGGATGGGGTAAGTACATGCTAGTTCCACTGTGCTGTCGGTCGAGCAGGAGTCGGCAAGAATGACCTCTCCTCCCACGGTGGAAACAGCGCGCAGCGCACTCTCGATGGTCGCCCGGATGCGTTTTTCCTCATTCAGTGCCTTGATGACCACGGAGACCCGGCAGGAATGCCAGAGGGGGGTAATTTTGCGGGGTGATTTGGGGTTCATTTTTTTATCCTGCTTCGGCCGGGCTGCCGGTGTGAACGGTCCGGCGCGTGCGCCAAAGCTGCCAGTTTTTCACCACCTGGCCCGGCATGAAAAGCATGGCCGCCGTCAGCCACCAGCGTCTCCCGGTAGCCGCGCGGTGTGCGCGCACCAGCCAGTCGAAGCCCTCACGGCGGCTTCCGGATGCCAATGCCTGCCGTGCCAGCGTCAACTCGTGTTGCGCCACAAGCCACAGTGCAGACCGGCGTTGTGCTGTGGTCATGGCCCCTGATAGTGCACGTGCCCGCATGCGTTCCAGAAACGGTGGCATGGCCAGGTCGGGGTGGTATGTCGTCAGGCCGCCTTCCACAGCCAGCCGATACGCCATCAAGGGCGACCGGACCAGCGCAACGGGGGTTTTCTCAGCCAGACGGAACCATAGATCCAGGTCTTCGCCGTGCGACTCTCCCGAAGGAAAGCATGGCTGCATTTGCCGCAAGCGCGCGCTTCGCACGGACACCGCGCTGGTGCACAGCGACGGCGCGCTCATCCAGCGCCGCGGCAGATCGGTGATGAGTTCCACTTCCGGTTGATCTGCCAGCACTGGCCAGTTCGGCGGCCACATGGTGTGCGTATCGGGAACCGGCAAGAAGTCGGTGGCCACCGTGTCGACCTGCGGGTAACGCGCCTGCGTCCACAGGAGGGTTTCCAGGTACTGGGGATGGTGCCAGTCATCGGCGTCGAGAAAGGAAACCCATTCGCCTTTTGCCAGCGAAATTCCCAGGTTCCGGGCGGCGGAAACACCGGCATTGGCCTGGCGCACCAGGCGCAATCGCGGGTCAGGTATGAACGTTACCAGTTCCGCACCGCCGTCGGTGGAACCGTCGTCCACCACAATGACCTCGAAGTCCGAGAAGGTTTGTGCCAGCACCGACGCGATGGTGTCGTTGATGTACGGTGCCTTGTTGTAAAGCGGAATGACAATCGAAAATTTCATGGTCGGGCTCGAGAGGTAGCCGGGGACGGATGGAAGTTCCCGGCGAAGCGGGGCGTGGCACCTTCCGGCAAGCTTGCCGGCTGCCTTCTGCGGGCATGGGCTTCGCGCGCTGCAGCCGCCAGCGTCATCAGCAAAAGCACGTGAGTGGTGAGCTCGGGGCCGTAACCGAAGAGCAGCAGCGGCACTTCACTGATGGCGCGCAGTGCCAGCGCCACGAACAACGCCAGTGAAAGGCCGCCGCTGGCACGTGCATAGCGGATAGACAGGACCAGCAGCACCAATGCGTACAACACCAGTGCAGCGGCACCCACCGTGCCGGAGCGCGACAGCGTGTCCATAAACTGGTTGTGCGCGTGGGTCGCATTGGGCATGCCGATACTTTCACGGAAACTGACATCCCACAGGGTGGGTCCGTAGCCGAACACAGGGTTGCGCTGCCATTCGTCATAGGCAATTGCCCAGATCTGATCACGGCCGGTCATGGACGCGAGTTGCGCGCCCTGGGCGCTGTCAAAGAAGCTGGACAGACGCGCATCGATATCGCCAAACATCAGCACCAACGTGACGCCGGCCACCGCAACCATGAACCCCACCAACGAGACGATGCCGAATTCGGGCCGCACCGGATCACTGGCGCGGCGCAGAAACGCGGGCCCCTGCCGTACAGCAAGAATGCAGGCGGAGCACAGGGTAAAAGAAATCCAGGCTGTTTTGGATTGAGCGAGAAAAAGTACAAGAAGCCCCATTCCCCACGCCAGGCGATTAAGCCAGACGCTCTGCAGAGGGCGCGCGAGGAGACACAACAAGCCCAGCTGAGCCAGCATGCCGAGTGACACCGCATGCGCGGCCAGCCCTGCCAGCCGCGGTACACCCGGCAGCAAGCCCTGCGTATAGGAGAGGTCCAGCACCAGCGTTGGCTTGAAAGGGATCAGCAGCAAGCCCGCTGCCATAAAGAGCAGCAGGGCGTTGCGAGCCGCCT
>NZ_JBFUGX010000228.1:0-6140 GCF_056402675.1 Polaromonas sp. P3_C2
GGACTGGATGTCGGTGGCCATGCTGGCCATCTTGTTGGTGGCTTCAGAAATTTTGCCTTCGGCCACGGCCTGGGTCTTGCGCTGGATGGACAGGCCTTCCTTGACCAGGGTCTCAAACACTTTGCCGCCTTCTTCCTGCGCCTTGGAGAAGGCGCCCAGGCCGGCCAGCCAGATTTGCTGGGCGGATTCCTTGACGGCACCGGACAGCTGTGGGCCGGACTTCTTGTCGGCGCTCATTTTTTGCAGTTTCTTGACCATGGTTTACTCCAGACAGTTTGTGGTTATGGAACTTCGCGGGCAGTATGCCGCACGCACGGGGAAAATATAAGCCCTCCCTGTGACGGCGTTTAGGTGTTGCGTTCTAGAACCGTGAACAGGTTCTAGGCATGCGGCTCTACGGAAAAGTACGTGCAGTCAGGCTGAGCGCGGGTTTCTGCTGAATAGAGAGTCATGCCGTTTAAGCAAGAATCACTTTTTGACTTGGCCGTTCAGCGGAGGAAACACAAATGCATTATTTCGTTACAGGGGCCACAGGCTTCATTGGCAAGCGCCTGGTAAAAAAACTTCTGGAACGAAAAGGAACGACCGTTCATTTCCTGATCCGCAAGGAAAGCGCCGGCAAAGTGGCGGCGCTGAGGGAATACTGGGGTGTACCCGCCGCCCGCGCCGTTGCCGTGCACGGCGACCTGACCAGCAAAAAGCTCGGTGTCAGCAGTGAAGACATCAAGAAACTCAAGGGGCAGGTCGGGCATTTTTACCACCTCGCTGCGGTGTATGACCTGAGCGCCGACGAGGAAAGCCAGGTGGCCGTCAACATTGACGGCACCCGCAACACGGTGGAATTTGCCAAGGCGATTGACGCCGGCCACTTTCACCATGTGAGCTCCATCGCCGCTGCCGGCCTCTATGAAGGCGTGTTCCGCGAGGACATGTTCGAGGAAGCCGAAAACTACGAGCACCCGTATTTCATGACCAAGCACGAGAGCGAAAAAATCGTGCGCAAGGAATGCAAGGTGCCGTGGACGGTGTTTCGCCCTGCCATGGTGGTCGGCGACAGCACCACCGGCGAAATGGACAAGATCGACGGGCCGTACTACTTCTTCAAGCTGATCCAGCGCATGCGGCAGCTGCTGCCGCCCTGGATGCCGGCAGTGGGGCTGGAGGGCGGGCGGGTCAACATCGTTCCGGTCGACTTTGTCGTCGATGCGCTGGACCACCTCAGCCACAAAACCGGTATTGCCAAAAAATGCTTTCACCTGGTGGACCCGGTGGGCTACCGCGTCGGCGATGTGCTGGACATCTTCAGCCGCGCAGCCCATGCGCCCAAGATGAACCTGTTCGTGAATGCCGCCCTGCTGGGCTTTATCCCGCGCGGCGTCAAAAAGAGCCTGATGGCGCTGGCGCCGGTGCGCCGTGTGCGCAATGCGGTGCTGGCCGACCTGGGCCTGCCGGAAGACATGCTGACGTTTGTCAACTACCCGACCCGCTTTGACTGCCGCGACACCCTGGCCGCGCTCAAGGGCTCGAACATCGATTGCCCCAACCTGAAAGACTACGCCTGGCGCCTCTGGGATCACTGGGAACGCCACCTGGATCCCGATCTGCATATCGACCGGTCGCTGCGCGGCACCGTCAACGGCAAGGTGGTATTGGTCACCGGTGGTTCGTCAGGCATCGGCCTGGCGGCGGCGCACAAGTTTGCCGATGCGGGTGCCATCACCATCATCTGCGGGCGCGACCAGGACAAGCTCGACGAAGCCTGCAAGGAAGCCAAGGCCAAAGGCTATAACTTCGTGGCTTACCCGGCCGACATCGCCGACATGGTGGATTGCGACCGTTTCATCAAGGAGCTGATCGCCAACCATGGCGGCGTCGACTTCCTCATCAACAACGCGGGCCGCTCCATCCGCCGCGCCATTGAGGCCAGCTACGACCGCTTTCACGATTACGAGCGCACCATGCAGCTCAATTACTTTGGCTGCCTGCGCGTGACCATGGGGCTGTTGCCCGGCATGGCTGCCAAGCGCAAGGGCCATGTGGTCAACATCAGCTCCATCGGTGTGCTGACCAATGCACCGCGCTTCTCGGCCTATGTGGCCTCCAAGGCCGCGCTGGACGCCTGGACGCGCTGCGCATCCAGTGAGTTTGCCGACGTCGGCATCAGCTTTACCACCATCAACATGCCGCTGGTGCGCACGCCCATGATCGCGCCGACCAACCTGTACAACAACGTGCCCACGCTGTCCCCTGAAGAGGCCGCCGACATGATTGCGCAGGCCTGCATCTTCAAGCCGGTACGCGTGGCCACCCGCCTGGGCATCACCGGCCAGCTCATGCATGCGCTGGTGCCGCGCATCGCCCAGATCGCCATGAACACCAGCTTTCGCATGTTCCCCGACTCATCGGCCGCCAAGGGCGACAAGAGCGCCAAACCGACGCTGTCGGCCGAAGCGGTGGCGATGCAGCAGATGATGCGCGGGATTCATTTCTGAGCCTGTTTCAGGCTTGATGCCAAACGGGCCTGGTTCTCCAGGCCCGTTTTTCGTTGGCGGCGCCGCGGCTGGGGGATAATCCCGGTCCAGGCGCCGTTGCCGCACGTGTGCCGTCAACAAAGGCTATCCATGATTCTGGTCACTGGCGGAGCCGGTTTTATCGGAGCCAACTTCATTCTGGACTGGCTCGCGTTGCACGATGAGCCGATCCTCAATATCGACAAGCTCACCTACGCGGGCAACCGCGACAACCTTCGTGGGCTTGAGGGTGACAGCCGCCATGTCTTTGCGCACGGCGATATCGCTGACAGCCGGTGGGTGGCCGGCCTGCTCGCGCTGCACCGGCCGCGCGCCATCATCAACTTCGCGGCGGAGTCGCATGTCGACCGCTCCATCGACGCGGCCGAAGAGTTCGTCCAGACCAATATCGTAGGCACTTTCCGCCTGCTGGAGGCCGCGCGCGCCTACTGGTCGGGGCTGGAAGGATCAAGCGGCACGAACTTTCGGTTTTTGCAGGTGTCGACGGATGAAGTCTATGGCTCGCTGACGTCGGCGGCGGCGGCTTTCCGCGAAGTTGACCGCTATGAACCCAACAGCCCTTATGCCGCAAGCAAGGCGGCCGCCGACCACCTGGTGCGTGCCAGCCATCGCACCTATGGCCTGCCGGTGCTTACCACCAACTGCGCCAACAACTATGGGCCCTACCAGTTTCCGGAAAAACTGATCCCCCACATGATTGTTGCAGCGCTCGAAGGGCGGCCCCTGCCGGTCTACGGTGATGGCCTGCAGGTGCGCGACTGGCTGTATGTCAAGGACCATTGCAAGGCGATCCGCATGGTGCTGGAGGCCGGCCGGCCCGGTGAGACCTACAACATCGGTTGCCAGGGAGAAAAAACCAATCTGGATGTCGTGCGCACGATTTGCCGCCTGCTCGATGAATTGCGGCCGGTGCCGGCCGGCTATGCCGGCTTGATCACCCATGTAGCCGATCGCCGCGGCCATGATGCCCGTTACGCCATCGATTCGAGCAAGATCCGCCATGAGCTGGGCTGGCATGCTGACCAGAGCTTCGAAGCCGGCCTGCGCCACACCGTGCGCTGGTACCTGGACAACCCAGGTTGGCTGCAAGCGGTGCGTGAGCGCGGCCATACCGGGTGAGTCCATGCTGAAGATCCTGCTGTTCGGCAAGAGCGGGCAATTGGGCGCGGAGCTCTTGCGCAGCCTGGCCGCGTTGGGCGAGGTGATTGCACCTGATCGGAGCCAGCCTGGCGGCGACCTTGCCGACAGCGTTGGTATCCGGAACGCCGTACTCGGAGCCAGGCCCGATATCGTCGTCAATGCGGCGGCTTTCACCGACGTTGATGCGGCCGAGGGCCAGCCTGATATGGTCAACGCGATCAATGCCGATGCACCGGCCGTGCTGGCCCGGTCGTGTGAAGAGACCGGCGCCTGGTTTGTTCACTATTCGAGCGACTATGTCTTTGATGGCAGCGGAGGAACGCGGCCGTGGACCGAGGACGACACCGCCTTGCCGCTGAACGCCTATGGCCTTGGCAAGCTGCTCGGCGACCAGTTGGTCGCGAAAAATTGCGCACGACACCTGATCTTCCGCACAAGCTGGCTTTATGCGGCGCATGGTGAAAACTTTGCAAAGAAAATCCTGCACAAGTTGCGCAGGGACGGCCGGCTGGCGGTGGTTAACGACCAGTTCGGTGCGCCCACCGCAGCGGCCTGGCTGGCCGACCTGACTGTGTTGGCGTTGACGCGCGTTCTCGCGGATGAGCAATTGGCCGGGCTTTATCACGCGGCTGCCGCCGGTGAAACTTCCTGGCATGGCTATGCGTGTTTTGTCGTTGAGCAGGCACAAAAGACCGGCCTGTTGCCCAGTGTGCCCATAGATGCAGTCCAGCCCGTGGCGTCAACTGCCTACGTGCAGGCAGCCCGCCGTCCATTGAACTCACGACTTGATACTTCGAAGCTGCGGCGGACTTTCGGGGTCGACATTCCCGATTGGCAAACCGGTGTCGCCAAAATGGTTGAGGAGCTCTCATGAAAGTCACCCCGACGGCCCTGCCCGAAGTGCTGCTGATTCAGCCTGAAGTTCATGCCGACGCGCGGGGCCTGTTTCTCGAAAGCTTCAACAGGCGCGATTTTGAGCGGGCAACCGGGCTTGACGGCGGTTTTGTACAGGACAATCATTCGCGCTCGGTTCGCCATGTGCTGCGCGGCCTGCATTACCAGCTCAGGCAACCCCAAGGCAAGCTCGTGAGGGTGGTCAGCGGCAGCATCTGGGATGTGGCGGTCGATGTCCGGCGCTCCTCGCCGAATTTCATGCGTTCGGTCGCGTTCGAGTTGTCGGCCCAGGAGCATCGGCAGCTTTGGGTGCCGCCGGGCTTTGCGCACGGCTTTTTGGTGCTTAGCGAATTTGCCGACGTGCTGTACAAGACCACCGACTACTACGCCGCCGAACATGAACGCTGCATCCGTTGGGACGACCCGGATCTGGCGATTTCCTGGCCCCTGGCTGGCACTGTACCTCTGCTTTCAGCCAGGGATTGTGACGGCGCGACGATGGCGCAAGCCGAGCTGCCGCCATAGCCGCCGCGCGTATTATTTCTTCGACCAGACGACCCGGTTGATGTAGTCGATGTAGCTCGTCACGACACGCACAATTTGCGTCGAGACGAACGGATTTTCGTAGTCGGCAATGGGCAGCACCGGGCGCCGGTTGCGGTCATATTGCGACGTCACGATCTCGATGGCGTCTATCACGCGGTCCTTCTTGAGGCCGCTCATGATGAGGGTGCCGACGTCCATGCCTTCGGGGCGCTCGTGGGCATTGCGCAGGGTGATGGAGCAGAGGTTGAGCAGCGAAGTCTCCTCCGTGATGGTGCCGCTGTCGGACAGCACGCATTTGGCTTCGACCTGCAGTTTCATGTAGTCGAAAAACCCGAGCGGCTTGCCGAACACGATGCGCTTGTCCAGGCCTTCGTAACCAGCCTCCTCCAGCCGTTTTCGCGTGCGTGGATGGGTGGAAACGATCACCGGGAAGCCATACTTTTTGACAAGCTCGGTCAAGGTCTCGAGCAGGTCCTTCAGCGCGTCGGGCGAGTCAACGTTTTCCTCGCGATGCGCGCTGACCAGGAAAAATTCATTGGGCTTGAGGGACAGGCGCGAAATGATGTCGGACTTGTCGATTTGCGGGCGGTAGTGGTCGACGACCTCACGCATGTGCGAGCCGGTCTTGATGATGGTTTCGGGCCGCACGCCTTCGGCGATGAGATAGCGCCGTGCATGTTCCGTCAGGACCATGTTGATGTCCGACAGGTGATCGAGCACCTTCCGGTTGAGTTCTTCGGGAACGCGCTGGTCGAAGCAGCGGTTGCCTGCCTCCATGTGGAATACCGGGATTTTCCGCCGTTTGGCCGCGATCACTGCCAGGCATGAGTTGGTGTCGCCATAGAGCAGGACGGCGTCGGGCTTCTCAGCCTGGAACACTTCATCGGCCTTCATGATGATCTGGCCGATGGTCTGGGCCGCATTTTCGCCGACTGCATTGAGAAAGTGGTCGGGCTTGCGAATCTGCAGGTCTTCGAAAAAAATCTGGTTCAGCTCGTAGTCGAAATTCTGGCCCGTGTGCACAAGAAT